>JAJCYK010000175.1 GCA_029262935.1 Cytophagales bacterium
TACCGGTGTCACTTTCCAATCGAACTTCATATTCTACCCAAGCTTGGGTTCCAAAAGTGAAACAGGTGGCCCACCTTATATTGTCGCTAGTAACTACAATCGTAGTGTTTATCCCTTCTTGTGACGAGCCATCCTCAACGGTGGTGGTAATACGCAATTGCGTGATGTTTAAACTCATGGAGGTAGTGTAAGGGATATCTATAAGGAGTGTTGTTCCATCTCCCAAACTTGTATTGCAGTCATTTATACCGTTAATAGTTACAACTTGCTGGCCGGCGGTGATGGAGATTGTTGGACCATCATCACTACTACAGCCACTGAGAAGCCATAGCAACGTTAGAGTTGCCAAATGAGCTGCTTTATTTAGATTAATTATATTAGAAATTCGTTTCATGATTTTAGAATAAAAGGTGAGTTTTTAATTTTTGTACAAGGGGTAAACGGCACTTATTTGGAAGCTGCTGGTTTTTACATCAAACACTTCCCCGTCGGGGGTCTCCCCAACTTTTGAAAGGCCCACTAAATAACGAACCGTAAATTGCAAGCCTACAGGCAGAGCATATCCAGCACCAAAGCCAAAGCTAAAATTTGAGCCTTTAACGAAATCGTTGCGCTTCGAGTCAATTTCAGTGCCGCTAGCATTTGTGCCTTTCAATTTTGCTGTCAATAAGAAACCAATTTGCGGGCCAGCATGGAAGCTTAATCCAGGCGTCACTTGATCCGTCTGAATCACCACCATTAAGGGCAAGTCCAAATAGGACCAAATGGCTTTTACGTCACCGGAGAAATCCACATCCTCGTAACGGTTTAAGGAATAGATTACTTCAGGATTAAATGATAGGGTATTGACAAGAGGGATTTTACCAAAACCTCCCAAATGAAATCCTACTAAGGAGCTAGTTCCGTCGGTATCGTTGCCACCGATGTTAAAGAAGTTAATACCAGCCTTCACTCCGGCAGACTCCAATTGTAAGCCTTGGGCTGTAGCCTGAGAGAGGCAAAAGATGGTGCAAAATAGTATGATTAATATGTTCTTCATGGTGTTTATTTTTAATACTGATGTTTTGAATTAATTCTGGGCTGTCCTGTTGCCAAGCGATAGCCTTCCTGGCTTAACCAGGTACGGATTCTGGTCGCTTGAATCACATACTTATAAGGATGACAACAGAGACAGGTTCTCCGATAAGGAAGGAAAGAAGGCCGGTACTTGTTAAACAAATGTGGACCTTCCACCCAGTTCCTTCTAAAAGGATTAGCCGGTTGAAAATGAGTGGTTTGTATTCATAGCTGCGTGTTTAAATGAAAAATATAATACGGGTGAGGAGTGACTTAATAATAGATTAGTAAATGGGCCACATCATCTTTATCGGGGCCGGGAGTGCCACCATGAGTATTGCCATCGATGTGATAGTTTACTACTAAAATGAAACCGGGACTACTGGTGATAGCACAGGAACTTTGAGTGCCAAACATCGATAAGGTTCCGGGGCTCACATCAACATCTAAAGTGGCTTCACCAGATGCTGACGCTATCATGACATTGGATCCATTGTCACCTAGTGACCCCGCGGCAACTACATCTGCTACCATGTCCAAACTATTGGTGGGTAGCTTCTGTTTGTTGAGGATAAAATTCCAAAGGGTATAAACTCCATTGGGAATAAGGCCACTAAACTCCAGGCGATACTTACTTATACTGTTATCACAAAATACTCTGGCAATACCTTGCGCGGTTTGCCATTCCCCCAGGGTAATTTGATGACCATCTGGAGCTAGTATTGGGGATAATTGTCCTAGGGGTTGCTCAAATATTAAAGGGGTATAAAGAAGGTCATCAGAATTAGATGGAACAGTGCTTTGTGCGGTAAGTACTTCCGTTAAAGGATCGGTGTCACCCACTACCAGAGAGGCCTGCACTTGCATGGGTTCGAATGTAAAATCTTCCACGGTAGTTACTGCCTCACTTACGGTCAAGGATCTTGGGTTGTCCCCAATAGACTGACTTCCTAATGGGACCGTAGAAGTTAATTGATAATTACCCACAGGGACATCATCAAGTTGATAGTAACCATCAGAGTCAGTGGTGTCTTCTTTGCCATTGTCTAATCTGAGGGTAACTTGTCTATAGACAAAACCTCTTTCATCTTTAACCAACCCTGCCACGGTTCCATTAGCCAATACGGGTGTTGGCGAGTCATCTTCAGTACAACCTGTGAGAAAGAGGATTAAATAGAATGCAACACTGGTTGAGAGTAAGCATTTCTTGCGGTATTTCATAGCTGCAAATTTTAAATTGAACATTGGAATTTTACCTCCATTATGTTCCAAATCTACTAGCCACCAACAAGTAAGCTTGTTATCAATGTATCAATAAGTATAACTCATGTAACATAGAGTAAAACAGCCCTCTAAACCCTGGGAAAGGAGATATACTACGTGGTTATGGTTATTTATCTTCAGTTACAGGACTGTATTCTGAAGGAACAATTCCATATTGCTCTTTAAAGCATTTGGTAAAGTAAGAAAGGCTGCTAAATCCCACTCGATAGCAAATTTCTGATATTGCTAAATCAGAATCTTTGAGTAATTGTGCGGCACTTTTTAAGCGTTGTATTCTGATGAACTCAGTAGTGGAATAGTCGGTTAACGCTTTGAGCTTTCTATGAAGCTGCATGCGACTCATCCCTATTTCCTTTTGAAAGACTTCTACAGAAAAGTCGGAATCTTCTAAGTACCGTTCCACAATTTCCATTACCTTATTGAGGAACACTTCATCCGCTGAAGTAACAGCAATATCCTTTGGTTTTAGAACCAGGGTACTACTAAACCGCAATCGCAACGACCTTCTTTGCTCAATAAGGTTCTGACATCGCACCAGTAATTCTTTGGCCTGGAAGGGCTTGGTGAGGTAATCGTCTGCTCCTGTCTCTAAACCTTCAATTTTACTGGGCAGGTCGGCTTTAGCTGTTAATAGAATAACTGGAATATGACTGGTTCGTTCATCAGTTTTAAGCATTTGCAACATAGAAATACCGTCCATATTAGGCATCATTACATCGCTTATAATAAGATCGGGCACCTGCTGAATGGCTAATTTTAGCCCTTCATTCCCGTCCTTTGCTTCTAATATTTGAAAATCGAGTAAGTGATTTCTTATATACTGCCTCAACTCGGTATGATCTTCCACTACTAATACTACTGGGCTCTCTAGGCTTGAAGGTGCTGCTGCTTTTGTACGGTTAATCACGGGTTCCGTGCTTCCCGACAGCGTTGGTAAGGGAGTTTTAGTATCAACAATTTCATTCTCCAGGTAGGCGCTGGATTTTAAAGGCAGATTAACAACAAAGAGACTCTTCTTGTTTAATACGCTCTCCACTTTAATCGTACCTCTATGTAGTAGGACCAGCTCTTTAGTTAAAGCAAGACCGATACCTGTACCTTCTTGTTGACGAGTTAGGGTATCATCCATTTGATAAAAGCGATTAAATACTTTTTCCAAATCTTCTGAAGAAATACCTTTTCCTGTGTCCTCAACTTCAATCTTAATTTGATCGTTATCCACTGCTGTTCTCACTTGGATGGCCCCACCGTCTGCCGTAAATTTGAAGGCATTGGAAACAAGATTGTACATTATTTTCTCCAACTTATCTCTGTCAAAGAATCCTTGAAGCTCCTCCTGAGGAATCCGGATATCAAAAGTGATGTTTCTTTGCTGAGCATAAGAGCTAAAGGATCCCAATATGGCTCTTAAGAAGAAGTTAATATCTCCACCACAGATTTCCAATTTAAGGCTTTGCGCCTCCACTTTTGATAAATCCAAAAGCTGATTAATTAATCGCTGGAGCCGCTTCGCATTGCGATGCATCACCGTAAAATCACGTTGATCCTCGGCATTCAGTGTGGAATCTAAACGATCTTTTAACGGACCCAAAATCAAAGTTAGCGGCGTTCGGAATTCATGTGATATATTCGCAAAAAAGCGTGATTTGACTTTATCCAGTTCCTGTAGTTTGTCGGCCTGTTTTTCTAGTTGCGTGGCTTGTTTTCTCACCTCCTCGGTGCGCAGGGCCACCACCATTTCCAAAGCCTCATTT
>JAJCYK010000176.1 GCA_029262935.1 Cytophagales bacterium
CCCAAAGCCCTTTGGGATTACGATGATCCTATTTTCGAATTTAACAAGGCTATTATTGATGCCACCAAACCGTATTGTGTGGCCTATAAACCAAATTTAGCTTTTTATGAAGCCAGGGGAATATCAGGTTGGAATAGCTTAATAAAAACCCTAAACTATATACCAAAGGATATATTTACTATCGCCGATGCTAAAAGAGGCGATATTGGCAATACATCCAGGCTTTATGCTCAAGCATTTTTTCAGGAAATGACTTTTGACTCGGTAACCATCGCCCCGTATATGGGTGCGGACTCTGTGAAACCGTTTCTAGAGTTTCCAGACAAATGGGTAGTCCTACTGGCGCTTACTTCAAATCAGGGAGCTGCAGATTTCCAACATCAAGAGCTTAAGAATGATAAAAAGTTATATCAACAGGTTTTAGAAACCAGCGTGGCTTGGGGCACTTGTGAAAATATGATGTATGTAGTGGGAGCTACCCAGGTATCATCCATAGGCACAATTAGAAAAATTGTACCTCATCATTTCTTACTGGTGCCGGGAATTGGGGCGCAAGGAGGTGACTTGAATGCCGTATCAAATGCCGGTTTAAATCAAGATTGTGGTTTGCTATTAAATTCTTCCAGAAGTATTCTATACGCTTCCTCCGGAAATGATTTTGCCGCCGCCGCCGCCCAGGAAGCTGCTCGTATCCAAACCGAGATGGCCACATTACTCTCAGAATTAAGCAGGCCCTAACTTATTAATTGAGACCACTGCTCGCTATTATAATGCGATGCAAGAATCCTTTCTCCATTTTATTTGGCGTTATCAATATTTTGATAAATCCCACTTAAGAACCACTTGTGGTAAAAGATTAACCGTTTTGGACCCAGGTGTTCTCAATACTAACGCCGGGCCCGATTTTTCCCAGGCGCGAATCAAATTGGACGAGCTCGAATGGATGGGTATGATAGAAATTCATGTAAAATCGTCTCAATGGTTCCAGCACAATCATCAAAAAGATCCTGCGTATGACCAAGTTATGTTACACGTAGTTTGGAAGGACAACCAACCAGTGTCCAGAAAGAATGGGACTGATATTCCGACTTTGGAACTACTAGGACGAATCGCCTCGGGGTCGTTATTGAGGCATCGTAAGCTAATCCAAGGTGAGCATAAGATTGGGTGCCATAGTCAGTTCAATAGGGCACACCACCATCAGTTGGAGGCCATGATGGACCATTCATTGAAGGCCCGATTATTAGGAAAGCAACGAGCAGCTTTACAACAAATTAAAAGTACAAATTATGATTGGGATCAAGGTGTTTATAGGATTTTGGGAAGGAACTTTGGCTTTAAGATCAACGCAGAGCCATTTGAAAGTTTGATTAAAGCTGTGCCTTTATGGATAGCAAAAAAGCTTTCTTCCCGGGTATCGCTGCTAGAGGCTTTGTATTTTGGGCAAGGAGGCTTCTTGAAAGGGCCTTGCAACGACCGGTATTTTTGGAGGCTGCAAAAGGACTATGACTATCTCTTAAAAATGTTCCCCAAAATGCCTTCGGCAGTCAAAACGCATCAATGGAAGTATTTGAGGTTACGCCCCTCTAATTTTCCCGCCACTCGGGTGGCACAATTCGTACAGCTAATCCATCTTCACCGCTACCGATTTTCACATTATAGATCCCTTCAAGATTGGTCTGACTTGACTTCCCTTTTTGATGTTCAAGTATCTAAGTACTGGCAATCTCATTACCAGTTTTCAAAAGAGTCGTCAAAAAGGGTGTATAAAATTGGCCAAGCGAGTATTCATAACATTGCTATAAATACGGTGATTCCTGTACTATTGGCTTACCACAAATACCATGAACAGGACGAACACCATGGGCAGGTGGTCTCTTGGTTGAAGTCCCTTCCCGCAGAAGAAAACTCGCTCACCAGATATTGGAAAGCAAATGGTTATAAGGTATCTTCAGCCTATCAGTCACAAGCACTTTTGGCACTAAACGAAAACTATTGTGAGATGAAGCTTTGCTTAAGTTGCGATATTGGATTGGCTCTAATGAAAGGACGGGCCAAGTGATTTCTGGGGCGATGTTAATCTTGCACATGTGCATTGTAGGGGGAATAATGTGGCGTTTTTCCCTCCGCTTTAAACCCACTGTACTTTACCCATATTTCTGGCCCACATTCCTTCTAAAAATTCTGGGAGGAGTTGCATTTGGGTGGTTTTACCTCAATGGAACTCCCGACGGAGACACGTGGCACTACTACCTTGACGCTTCCATTTTGGCTCAATGGGCGCACGTGGATGTTTGGGCATATGGTGAAAGTTTCATTTTTGGGTTACCCCCTGAGATCTCTGAAACCTTGCAGTTAAAAGGACAGCCCCGAGCTGTTTTTATGGCACAATTAGTTAGCCCTTTGGCGCTAATCAGCAGCAGTAACTATTGGGTTATGGCTCTTTATTTAAGTTCTTTTTGCTTTAGTGGGTTTTGGGTGCTTTGCCACAAACTCTCAAATACGTATCCGGATACCTATAAAGCGGCCATAGCGGCATTTTTATGTTTACCGTCAGCGGTTTTTTGGAGCTCTGGATTAAGTAAGGAGGCCATTTTCATGGGAGGCTGGAGTTGGTTTATAAGCTTATACTGGCCCTACTTTAAGGATAGACGTCCCTTAAATGTCATGCGAATGATATTGGTGGCAATTTTAATTTTAGGGCTGTTCAAGTTAAAATATTATACTATGGCTGTGACTCTTCCAGTGGTTTTAGCGGTTTGGGTGGTTCACGGTTTTTGGCCTCAATCCCCTAAATACTCCTATTGGTGGTTGCTGGTCTTCTCCATACTTCTGATTGGTTTTAGCTTTGT
>JAJCYK010000177.1 GCA_029262935.1 Cytophagales bacterium
TGATTGCGAAACAAAAATCGCCACAGATGGAGAAGCGGGATTATTGCTGGCTTTGGAAACCCCCCTGGACTTGGTGATACTGGATATCATGTTACCTAAAATGGATGGGTTGGAGGTTTGTAGACAACTAAGAGCCACCAAGAATCATACTCCCATATTAATGCTCACCGCTCGCTCTGAAGAAATAGATAAGATACTTGGATTGGAAACAGGCGCAGATGATTATTTGACAAAACCCTTTAGTGTGAGAGAGTTCATTGCTAGAGTCAAAGCCATCTTCCGAAGGGCAAAGATGAATACAGAAGTTTCCGAAGTTGAAGGAGAAGCCATCATTATGCACCACGGACTCTCCATAGATCGCAATAAAAGAAAGATCACATTGGACGAGCAGCGCCTGGAGCTTACCCCTAAGGAGTTTGACCTTTTAGTATTACTGGCCTCTAACCCAGGTCATAGTTATTCTCGTAATCGCCTTTTGCGTTTGGTATGGGGTTATGAATTTGAAGGCTATGAGCATACCGTGAATTCGCACATCAACCGGCTGCGGTCCAAAATAGAACCAGATCCAAACAATCCCATTTATATATTAACTACCTGGGGTGTCGGATATCGATTTAATGATGAATAAAACCTAAAATGAAAAAGATCTTTAACAGTCTCTACTGGAGGCTTGCCGCTACATTTTTGCTGCTACTTGCCATAATCGGATGTGCTTATGTATTTATCACGGTCGATACGGTCAAGATGTATTTTCAGGAAAAAAACCAGCGTTTACATGCGGACTTGGCCAAGCATGTAGTGACGGAAGTAAAACCTACTTATATCAACGGCAACGTAGACGAAGCCTCTATGGATATGATTATGCATAGCATGATGGCAATTAATCCTAGCATTGAAGTTTATCTGTTAAATACAGATGGAGAAATCCTCAATTATGTAGCTCCTTATAAGAAAGTAAAACTAGAAAAAGTGCAAATGGCTCCTGTTTTGCGCTTTATTGATACAGATGGCCAAGAGTTTATTAAAGGGGACGACCCTCGGAATCCAGGAATACAAAAGGAATTTTCTGCGGCACCACTTTTGGAGGAAGATCAGCTAATAGGGTACGTATATGTGGTCCTTGCCAGTGAAGAGTACGATGTAGCTGCGCAAGACCTTATTGGAGACTACATTATGAGACTTGGGGGTAAAACGATGTTAATCACTCTGCTTACAACCCTTTTACTGGGGCTTGTGATATTTTGGTTTATCACCCGCTATTTAAAGCAAATTATTGAAGTAGTGAAACGGTTTAGAGATGGAAATTTACAGGAACGGATCCCTGTAAAATCCAGTGGGGAATTAAAAATACTTGCTTTAACTTTTAACGATATGGCTGAGAAAATTTTAAATAACATAGAACAAATTAAGGCCACTGAAAATTTGAGACGGGAACTCGTGGCCAACGTTTCTCATGATCTTAGAACTCCCATCAGTATCATCCACGGGTATGTGGAAACCATGTTAATGAAGGAGGATTCGATATCCAATGAAGACCGCGTGCTGTACTTGAATACTATTTTAGAAAGCACAGAGCGCTTAAAAAAATTAGTTGCCGATCTTTTCGAATTATCCAAATTAGAAGCTAAGGAGGTACAACCTCAAAAAGAACCGTTCTTCATTACAGAGCTTATTCAAGATATCAGCCATAAGCACAAACTAATGGCCAAAGAAAGAAACATAACTATTGTACCAGTAATTGATAATAATACGCCCATGGTACACGCCGATGTATCTTTGATTGAGCGCGTACTCCAAAATCTCATTGACAACGCCATAAAGTTCAGCGACAGTGGTGGCATTATCACCATTGAAACTCACAAGTTTGACAACGATGTAGAAGTAAAAATTACCGACACTGGTAAAGGAATAGCAGAAGAAGATATTCCCTACGTATTTGATCGTTATTTCAATTTCTCGAAATCCATTGTCGGGTCCCAAGATAAGGCCAGTGAAGTGTCTAAAACCAGTTCAGGATTGGGGCTGGCGATAGTCAAAAAGATTTTGGAAATTCACAACGCCACCATAAACCTCAGCAGTCGGCTTAACAAAGGTAGCTCCTTTTCTTTTCGACTGCCTATGCACCAAAGTGCGTAGGATTTTCACCTTAGCATAAAGACCAGAGAGCTAGTAATATTACAGCTCTTTTTTTTTGTTTACAGTATTCCTGCTGGTCATTGACTTTTGTTACTTACTATTTAATCTTTCGTGACTTTTTCGTGATAGTTGATAAGCACCTTTGAGGTCTAACCAAATGAAATGTTTAATCATGAAGAAGTTTTTTTTGTTTATGCTGCCTTTGGCAGTGGCAGTTGGATGTGATGACGACGATCCGGGCACAGGCCCCGTACCTTCTACCCCTACTGATTTTACTATAAGAATTGAAAATGTTACCGCGGCCAACCCCTTCTTTAGCAGCGGATCTGTAAATGGCCTCTTGATGCCAGGCGCAGAGCAGGAGTTTATGTTTGAAGCTGGGCCGGTAACTTTACCGGGAGCCGTAACAAAATTAAGCTTGGTCACCATGTTTGTCCAGTCCAATGATTTGTTTTTTGCACCAGGAGAAGCAGGGATTACTTTATATGAGAATGGCGCGCGTGTTACTGGAGATGTGACCGATCAAATTGATCTTTGGGATGCTGGTACTGAGGTAAACGAAGAACCTGGTGTAGGCCCTAATCAAGCCCCCAGGCAAGGTCCTGCCAATACCGGAGATGATGAAAACGGTACGGTGATCCTGGTAGATGACAGTGGTGACGGGTTTACTTATCCAGCTGTTTCTGACGTGATTCAGGTAGAGATTGAAGCTCTCCCAGGTTCTGATACCGGGTTTAAGGTTATCGTTAGAAACATCTCTGATGGGTCAGCCTTACCTACGCCATTCGCGGGACTGTCCTGGGTGGTACATACTGCCGATGCTCCCTACTTTACCGTAGGCGAAGCCGATCGTGGCGAGGGACTGGAGTCCATTGCAGAAGATGGCGATGAGACCTCATTGGTAACTTATCAAGATGATAACACGGGATTAATTACGCCACTCTCTCCAGGAGTTTGGGCGGTACATGATGATGGCGTCAATCCTTTGTTTACCAGCGGCACCGCTGACCTAGGTGAAGGCTTAGAAGCTATCGCCGAGGATGGTGAGCCGGGTGCCTTGGCTACCGTACTAAATGGCAAAACAGGTGTAAGCAGCAGTGCTTTGTTCAATACTCCTGCGGGAGCTACTGCTCCCGGTCCAGCCATCCCAGGAGGAGCCTATGAATTTACGGTGACTGCGGAAGCTGGCGACTATCTATCTTTTGCTACCATGTTTGTTCAATCCAATGACTTGTTTTACACCTTCGCTGAAGGAGGCATTCCCTTATTTAATAATGGGGCTGCGGTAAGCGGTGACATGACCACTTCTGTTTTGCTTTATGATGCGGGTACAGAAGTAAATGAGTTTCCGGGAGCCGGTCTAAATCAGGTTATACGACAAGGCGCGCTTAATACTGGAACAGATGAGGGTGGAGTAGTAACGAATATTAACAACATTAGCGATGGGTTTACTTACCCTGATATCGCTAACGTCATTCAAGTTACTATCACCCCACAACAATAAGGTAAGTTAATGCATAAACGTCATTCTCATGAGAGCAGGAATTCCCACTTTGTTTTAAGATGGGTACAATAGGGATTCCACTTTCATGGGGGTGACGTTTTTAATAGCCAGCCTTGATTTCTTCCAGTTTTTGGCTTCGCACCTGAGAGTTATAAAAAACACCATCCTTTATCACACCCCAAACACCGCGAACAGCCTCAATGTTTTGCAAAGGATTTGCCTCTAATAGAACCAAATCAGCTATTTTACCTTCTTCTACGCTACCATATTCCTTTTCAATCTCTAAAAATAAAGCAGGATTAATAGTTGCCGTTTTGAGGGCTTCCTCCGGAGAAATTCCTGCTGCGACCAAAGCCTGAAGTTCATTATGAACTCCTACACCTGGCCAACATAGTGGATTAGCTCCTACGTCTGTTCCCGCCAACAGCTTTACCCCGCTACTATGTAAGGACCGTACTATTTTTTCATAGTATTCATATAACCTTCGCTTCAGGGCCAAAAAAGCCTTATTATCCCGATATTTTAAATGATCGTTTAGCTCGACAGTCCAATACTTCTTTAAATATGGTGGAAGAAACGGCCACAAGTCCGCGTCGGCAACCAGTTCCTGTTCAAACCAAGCATTTTTGTACCACATACTTAAGGTGGGAGTATGCCAAGTATCGTGCTTCAAAAATACCTCGATTAGTGTAGCTAGTCGTTTTTCATCAAAAGTATCTAGCATTAAATTTTGCCTATACAGGTATTGATCGAACCGATCTTTAATTCCTCCATAGTCGATGGTGCCATTGGCAACATCTTCTTTAATTGAAGAGCATTCTTGCAAGATCTCTAACAAATGTTCTTGGCTTTTCATACCCGAAGCTGCAGCTTCCGAAGGTAATACTTCCAAGGGCACATGGCCTACCATAGTAATCCCTTTTTCCGAGGCATATTCACTTAACTTGAAATATAGATCTCGTGGTAATAACGAATATACCTTAAGGAAGTCCGCTCCGGCTTGAATCAAGGAATCTACCACTGGTTTTACTTGATTGCTATCCTTAATCCCCACCGAGCCGTCCCACATTGGGCTGGGTCCATCCAACAAAGGGCCACAGGCGAAGATCTTTGGAACGATTAAATCACCTTGTGCACCCAGCCGTCGCCAACGTTGCACCAAAGCCAGGCTGCCGGCCATATCCCGGATCCCGGTGACCCCATTTAGTACAAACTGCGGCATCAATTGGTCCTGGTGGGTTATTTCTGGGTCCAGGCGCCAGACCTCCGGATCATCCGGATGCGCGTGCATGTCCCAAAGTCCGGGTATTAGATACTTCCCCTCAGCATTAAATGAAGCTAACCCTGGATTCCAGTCTCGACTACCTGCGGGAGCCATAGTCTTAATTCGCCCTTCCGCGATCACCAAATCCTGGGGTTGATCCATCAGTCTTCCCTCAGTCACATCAACTACATGGACGTTTCTCAGCAACCAACGTTCTTCTTGAGCTGATAAACTACCAACAGAGATCAATACCACGAGAAGTGCTGATTTGACCATTAGTAGGTAGCTCCCTGGGCAGTACGTTCTGGAATTTCGCATGCTTGCTCTTGTCTGGTATCTGCCAGGTGAAATATTCGCCATTGGCTACCATCATGGGCTAATTGAATTGCATCTACTCCGCAATGATGAAACTCTTTGTCCAAGTAAAATCCGTACCGTACCCAAACGGCGGCCAAATTTAGATCAATTTGCACTTGGTAATCCCATATGCGCTCGTCCCAAACTTGATCATGAGGTTTTCCAATAGCATTGAACCAATTTGAAATATCATCAATTTTAAATTGAGGCTCTCCCTCTTTGTTGATGAACGCAGTATTGGCAGAGGGCTGGGGGTAAAAATGGGATTTAACTTTAGCACTGTCTGCTTCACGCATGCCATCAAAGACATCAATAACCACTCTCATAACTTCTTGCTCAGATTCATTAAGTGAATCCCATTCCGGGGACTGTGCGGAAATTAGCACTGACCATGTGGTAAATATGACTGTTAACAACGTTCTCATAAGGCAGGGAGTTGATTTGTATAAAGTATATAAAAATACTGCCTATAAGCTTCTATTTTTCCATGGAGGGCAAAATAAGTATATGAAACTATTAATCAGGTAGGAGGAGTAACTATGTGTTAATAAAAAATCACCCTGTAATATTGGTCCTATTCTAGAAAAAAACCGTAAATATAGTTATGAAACAACCACTTAAACGAAGGACCTTTCTTAAAAAAGCTGGTTTAGGAACAGCGGTTCTTGCCTCCAGCACTGCTGCATTTGCCAATATTATCCTTCCCGCCCCCAGAAGATTGGGGGTAGCTTTGGTAGGACTGGGGTACTACAGCGGTGATGTATTGGCACCAGCACTACAAAGAACACAGCATTGCGAATTAAAAGGGATCGTAACCGGTAGTCCCGAAAAAATACCTAATTGGCAAAGACAATATGGAATAAAAGATCAAAACATTTACAACTATCAAAACATGTATCAACTCGCTAACAACGAAGAAATTGATGTTATTTATATTGTTGTTCCAACTGGTTTGCACAGTAAATATGGCATTATAGGCGCAAACTCGGGCAAACACATCTGGTGTGAAAAACCCATGGCCCGCACTTCTGAGGAATGTCAGGCCATCATAAATGCCTGTCTAAAGAATGGGGTAAAATTAAGCATTGGCTATCGAATGCAGCATGAGCCCAATACTCAAACATTGATGCAATGGAGTAAACAAAGACCCTACGGCAAAATTAAAACTATTGTGGCCAGAGCAGGCTATCGCGATGGCCGGTCAAATCATTGGAAGCAAAACAAGGCCCTAGGAGGAGGTGCCATGTACGATATGGGAGTCTATCCTCTTAACGCTGCCCGTTACGCCTCCGGCGAGGAACCGATAGCAGTTACCGCAGAACATGCCACTACCCGACCCAAAATTTATCACGAAGTAGATGAAACCACCAGTTTTGAATTGGAGTTTCCTAGTGGCGCCAGAGCAAATTGCGAAACTAGTTTAGGCAAAGGCATGAACGAGCTGAAAGTTACCTGCGATCAGGGTTGGTATGGCCTTTCTCCTTTTCAAGCATATGGGGGTATTAAGGGAACCACCAGC
>JAJCYK010000178.1 GCA_029262935.1 Cytophagales bacterium
TATTTGACCAAGGAATAGGCGATATATTTAACGTACGTATTGCCGGCAACTTTGTGAACACGGATATATTGGGAAGTTTAGAATTTGCCTGTAAAGTGGCTGGGTCTAAGATAATCGTAGTCCTTGGTCATTCCAGTTGTGGGGCCATAAAAGGGGCTTGTGACCAGGTGGAATTAGGGAATTTAACTGCGATGTTAGATAAAATTCGCCCTGCGGTGGAGTCTGTGGATCACATTACTGAGCAAAGAAATTCAGGAAATAGTGAATTTGTCAAGTACGTTACAGAGGCCAACATCACCAGAGCGCTTTCCGAGATTAAAACACGCAGCGCGGTTTTAAGTGAAATGATCAATAACAAAGAAATCTTGCTAATGGGCGCTTTATACGATGTGTCCACTGGAAAAGTAACTTTTAGAAATTTTGTCTCATGAAGCAAAAAACACTGAAGTGGATCTTTTTGCTGCTATTACCATTCCCTTTGTTCGCACAAGAACAGGGGGATTGGGGTAGTTGGGTAATGTATTTCGGCTTAAACCGGATTAGCCCTAAATTCAGCATACATACAGAAATACAATACCGTAACCATAGCGTACCTCCGGGTGACATAGAACAGTTATTACTTCGTACGGGTGTCAATTACCATCTCAATCAACAAGTCATGATCAGCACCGGGTATGCCTATATCGCTTCTCACGACTATGACACAGACCAAAATGCTCCTGAAAACGAAGAACATAGAATTTGGCAACAGTTGATCACTACCCAATTGGTAGGAAGAGTAAAGTTTGAACATCGGTATAGAATAGAACAACGATGGGTTAATCGCGATTTTAAAAACCGACTGCGTTATCGTTTGATGCTCACCGTACCTTTGAACAAGCCAAAAATCGAAACAGGTACCTGGTTTTTGGGATGGTACGATGAAATTTTTGTAAATACCGAAGATACTTTTTTTGATCGGAATAGATTTTATGGAGCCTTAGGTTATCAAGTAAGTAGTGCCACAAATTTGCAATTTGGTGTTATGAATCAAAGAGTTACGGATTTTGGTAAGTGGTATTTGCAGGCGGCTGTTACCTTTAATCCAAATTTAAGCAAGGACTAATGAAAGGCATCTTGACCTTCCCTTTAACTACTTTACCGTTTAACAACCCATTTATTAGCACCTATGGTTAATGGAGTATTGCACACCCTGGACAATATTGCTAACTTGTAGCTTATACTGTCGCAGTAGTTTTGAACACAACCTCCCTATCTACTAGCAGAAGAACTCTAATAATGGTGGCGTTAATCGCTGCTGGAGAATGTGTGTTTCTGCTACCGTTTGTAGTCGCCCGTATTTTTCGCCCCACCTTTTTGGATGTGTTTGGGCTCACCAATTTGCAACTGGGGACGGCCTTTTCTTTATATGGAATAGTTGCAATGATCTCCTATTTACTGGGTGGGCCTTTGGCGGACCGCTTTTCTGCACGTCGTTTGATGACAGCAGCATTGGTGGCTACTTCGATTGGCGGGATCGTATTTGCTACCACCCCGTCTTTGGGGGTGTTGACCTTGCTTTATGGCTTTTGGGGATTCACGACAATAATGATGTTTTGGGCGGCTTTGATCCGAGCCACTAGAGAGTGGGGTGGAGAAGAAAGCCAGGGTCGCGCTTATGGTATACTTGATGGTGGACGGGGGTTTTTAGCGGCATTCTTAGCCTCAATATCTGTACTGATTTTTGCACAACTACTACCATCGGATGTAACTTCAGCCACTTTAGCACAAAGAGGGGCTGCCTTAAATCAGATCATTTGGATCTTTACCGGTTTGGTTTTGTTCGTGGCTTTATTGGTATGGATTACCGTACCGGAACATACAATACAAAAGCAAGCCTCCACCAAGAAACTTTCTTGGCCAGAAATTCGCAACGTGTTAGAGATGCCCACCGTTTGGTTGCAGGCTCTTATTGTAGTGTGTGCTTACGTAGGATATAAATGTACAGACGATTTCTCCTTGTTTGCCCGTGATGCCTTTGGATATGATGATGTAGCTGCTGCCAAAATAGGAACCATTAGTTTTTGGGTACGTCCCGTGGCTGCGGTAGCTGCTGGTTTGCTTGCGGATTACATGAAAGCTTCTTGGGTGGCAACGTTAAGCTTTGGTGTTATGTTGATAGGAAGTTTAGCCATTGCTTTAGGGGCCCTAGAGCCAGGCTTGCCTGGGCTGTTGATACTAACAGTATCTGCTACCAGTGCGGGTATCTATGGTCTGAGAGGGGTTTATTTCGCATTGTTTCAAGAAGGTCAGGTGCCCTTGGCACTAACGGGCACCGCCGTGGGTCTGGTTTCCACTATAGGGTTTACTCCAGATATTTTTATGGGCCCATTAATGGGCTACCTTATCGATGCGTCTCCTGGGGCTTTGGGTCACCAACATGTGTTCGCGGTGCTTGCAGGTTTTGCGGTCCTAGGGCTAGTGGCAACATTAATGTTTCAAAGAATTAACTTAAGTAACAGTCGCAACGGTTAATCTAGGTTATTGATAACCTATCCAAACGGCAATTACCAACGCCAGCGCACCCAATATCCAAAACTTAATCATTAGGCCAATTATGAAACGGAACCAACGGTCGTAGGGTATTCCTGCGATGCCTAAAATCCCCATTAGAACGGCATTGGTAGGGACCAACATGTTGGTAAATCCATCCCCAAATTGATAGGCCAACACGGCTATTTGACGAGAGACACCGGTAAGGTCAGCGATTGGTGCCATTAGGGGCATGGTAACATAGGCTTGTCCACTTCCGGATGGTATAAAGAAATTTAAGACGCTTTGAATAAAATACATGCCCACCGAGGCAATTTCGGGGCCGCTTTGTTGCAGTGGTATGCTCAAGTAGTGCACGATGGTGTGCAATACCTGACCGTCTTCCAAAATTAGAGCGATACTACGGGCAAACCCAATTAACAACGCAGTACCTGTTAATTCTGCGGCTCCCATAATAAAAGACTCGGCCGTTGAATCAGGTTTTATTTTGGCAATAATCATGGTGACGAGCACCAGTACTAAAAATACCGCACCGATTTCAGTTAAGTACCAATGCCATCCGGAGAGTTCAGAAATACCATAAACAATTACCGCAATCGCTATTACTGTAGCAGCAAGAACAAAAATGTGTTTCTTAGTTAACGGTGGGTAAGTGGTATCTACTTGTTCCACAGAGGTTGTTACCCCTTTCATCAAGCTTAATTCTGGATTTGACTTCACCTTTAAGGCATAAGACCTAACATGTAAAAATCCTACCGTGAAAAAGGGCACAAAAAGTACCAATCGATACCACATACCGGAGGTGGGCGTGAGTTGGGCCACGTCTTGAGCGATCATCACCGTAAAAGGGTTAATGGCCGCCACCCCATAGCCGACACCATAACCCACTACCATGATGCCGATGGCAGTAATACTGTCTAACTTTAAAGCGATAGCCATGGCCACCAGGATGGATACAAAAGGAATGTATTCTTCGGCCATACCTATGGTTCCAGAAGCTATTGAAAACAGCAGCATGGGGATGAATATAAGCCACTGGTACGATCGGCTAAATTTCTGAAGTAATTTCCCAATTAAGGCATCAAAAGCTCCTGTGGATTTCACCACAGCCAAAGCACCACCTATTATGAAAATAAAAAAGATAATTCCTTGGCTATCAGCCAAG
>JAJCYK010000179.1 GCA_029262935.1 Cytophagales bacterium
GAGATTCTGACGCCTTGGCCTTCATTCCCCACCATTGTGCGGTTTGGAGAGGTATGTGGAGCGAGAATAAAGAAAGTTGAATTGGGCAAACAGGGTGTTATAGACCTGAATGTGCTAAAGGATGCCATTACTGACAGTACCCGTTTGGTTTTTGTTTGCAATCCCAACAATCCACCATCTACGGAAGTTAATAATGAGGACTTGAGGGCCTTTTGTAAGGAAGTTCCCCAGCAGACACTCATTTGTCTGGATGAGGCCTATATTGAATATTCCAAAATGGGAGCTAAAGGAAGTATGGTAAATCTAGTAAATGAGCTGCCCAATCTTATTGTACTGAGAACCTTCTCCAAAGCATATGGTTTGGCGGGATTGCGCATTGGTTATGGCATTTCCCAAAAGGCCAATATTGATGCCTTACGTGAACGACATTTAGGTTTTGAACTTGCGGCTGGCATCGCGCCTGTTGCAGGGGCCATGGCTGCAATTGAAGATTCCGGATTTCTAAATAAATGCATTATCGCCAACCAAAAAGGACGCGAAGTTCTTTATCAGGCCTTTGAAAAATGGGGAGTAAAATACAACACCTCCGCGACCAACTTTGTTTACGCTAAATGCGATCGATTTGATCCAGACGTAGTAGCTAAACTAAAAAAAGAAGAAGTATTGATTTCTCAATGGCCAGGTATTATGACAGGTCACATTCGAATCAGTATAGGTAAAGAAGAGGAAATGAGGCAATTTGTAGGAGCCGTTGAAAAGTACCTGTTATAACTAATGTATCATGGTTTGTTAATCTTCCACCTTGATATCGTATTTCCTTAATAACCCGATCAAGCCAGCTGCCGAAAATATCGCTTTGCGGACGTTATTACTTTCAGGATCTATCATATAATTAATCGATCCTTGTAAATCTGCTTCTTCTAAATTGGTCTGGTCAAATAGAGCTCCGGCCAGGTCACATTCTCTAAGCGTAGCTTGTTTCAAATCGCAAGCCTCAAAATCTACTTCTTGCAATTGGCAATTTATAAAGGAGGTTTGTTTCAAAGGCAGGCCATAAAACGAACTTAAATCTAATCGGCAATTTTCAAATTTCAATTCCAACAAAAACTGATGGCAATCTCTAAATGGTACTCCCAAGATCTTGCAGCCTATGAAGGCAACATCTTTGAAAGCGGTGTTTTTTACGAGCACATTACTAAAGTCACAATCAACAAATTCGCAATCGATGAAGGAACAGGAGGAAAGATGAGTCTGGGAAAAATTGCAGTCCCAAAATTCACAGCCCTCATATTCTCCCTTTTCCAAAGGAGTGATCCTAAAATCCTCCTTTTTAAACTGCTCATCATCAATGTACAATTCACTCATATCCTATTTGAATCTTTAGCCAACCAAATGTATTAAACCGTAAATGGTCGCCGCCAACAGTGCCGCCCCGACCGCCACAATTACATAGGCTCCTTTGGTGAACCCAGCAATGGCCTTTTTAACTTCCTTGCGGTCGTTGACGTTGGGAAACTCTTTGTCCGGAGTTTTCACTCCTAGAAAATTGCACAAAGGCTCCCATCCCTGATCAACCGAATAGATTAATAATTGCTCTGCCGGTACGGTGTTCTTTACTTCTTCAATGTGTTGATGATAGCGGGCAATGG
Organism: Cytophagales bacterium; assembly: GCA_029262935.1. GTDB lineage: Bacteria > Bacteroidota > Bacteroidia > Cytophagales > Cyclobacteriaceae > JAJCYK01. Next base: position 1,650 of record JAJCYK010000179.1, read on the forward strand.
CTGCTTCTTGGTTTTCCATAGTCTTTCGATGGGAGCGTTCCCAAATTAACTTGCGACTCATTACGCCCATTTTACGCATCATCGGTACTACCATTGCTAGTAATTTGAACTGCCACATACGCTCCGTAAAATATATGGTGTTGATGGTACTTTTATACCAGGCTTCCGGACCCCGTGGATGTAGCGTCAATAATACTTTTGCTTGAGGGTTAGCTTCAAACAATTCTTGCCACACGCAGCAACCTGGGTTATCTACAGTGGCACGGTAGCCACCAAACACTCGTTCCCAATTATGCTGAAGTCCAGGTTGGGAATTCGCCACCTCATACCAGAAATCCAAATGGCCTTTATTTGCTTTATTCATAATGACTTCCATCATATGATAACTTTTGAAGCCCAATTCATTGAGTGCGGTAAATGTAGATAAAGTGCCAGTTCTACCATATCCGGCGCCAATAATTTCTAAAGGCATATTTAACTTCGGTTATCGTTTTGATTATGGTATACCACTATTCTTTGGGAAGATTTTCTAAAATGTGTTCCAATACCTTAACTCTAGCTTCCGTTTTTCGATCGGCTTCAATTACAATCCATGGGGCCTGTTCGGTATTGGTATGCTCAAACATTTTGATTTTGTATCGGGTATATTCATCCCATAACTCTTGAGCTCTTTCATCCACCGGAGTCATTTTCCATTTTTTCAAAGGACTGGATTTAATATCATCAAACCGACGTGCTTGTTCTTCTTTGGTTATGGAAAAATAAAACTTGATTAAATGGGTACCTGACTCCAATATCATCCGCTCAAAGTCGTTGACTTGCCCCATAAAGATCTGATACTGATCTGTGGTACAGAATCCGTTTACTGGCTCTACTACGGCACGATTATACCAACTTCGATCAAACAATACCAATTCACCAGGTTTTGGTAATAGGTTGACATATCTCTGAAAGTACCATTGCCCTTTCTCCTCACTGGTGGGTTTGGGCAAAGCCTCAATCCGATAATTTCGAGGGTTAAGATGGGCGGTTACCCTGCGTATGGCACCCCCTTTTCCGGCAGCATCCCGCCCTTCAAAGAGTATGACCACCTTCTTGCCATTTTTAATGGTCCAGTTTTGAACTTCTATTAGTCCAGCCTGCAGTTCCTTTAGGTCATTCTCATATTTGACCATGCGTAATGCCTTTTCTACGTTGGTTTTTCTATCCGCAAATAAATACCTCAGTCCCAATGGTGAGTTGAGTAATTCCAAGTCTTCCTCTGAGAGGCTCTCAATCTTTATTGCTTCCATTATATATCAATTTGTTCCATATGACGGTAATACCTAAGCACAATATTGGGATCGGGAATAAGAGTGGTTTTAGCTTGCGATTTTCCCGTGTAGTCAAATTTGGACAGCACATAACGCATGCTTTCTAAGCGCGCTGTTTTCTTGTCATTAGCTTGTACGATGATCCAAGGGCTAAAGGCATTGTGTGTTTTGGAAAACATCTGTTCTTTGTAGTGGGTGTACTTATCCCAAAGGTCTTGCCCTTTTAAATCTACCGGACTGAATTTCCAGATCTTCAACGGGTTTTTTAGTCTGTCGTTAAACCTTTTTTTCTGTTGACTCTTAGAAATCGAAAACCAAAACTTAAAAAGTATCAATCCATCTTCATAAAGCATGTGCTCAAACTCCGGTACTTGCACCATAAACTTTTGGTATTGTTTTTTTGAGCAAAACCCCATAACCGGTTCCACTACGGCCCTATTGTACCAGCTACGATCAAAAAATGCAATCTCCCCGGGGTTGGGTAATTGCTTTACATACCGTCTAAAATACCATTGACCTTTTTCAACATCGGTGGGTTTATTTAAGGCAACCACGCGCATGGATCTTGGATTTAAATGTTCTGCAAATCTTTTAATAGCGCCCCCTTTTCCAGCAGCATCCCGCCCTTCGAAAAGCACTGCCACTCTCAGGTTTTTTTTAGCCACCCATTGCTGTAGGTTTACCAACTCCCCTTGCAAGTGGCGTAACTCCTCCTCATAACGCAAGTATTGAGTAATTCCAGCCAAAGGGACCGCTTTTTGTTCCGCTAAACTCATTAATTGGCTGCGTTTGCTGATATTCTTTAAATCTTCTGATGTAAACATAGACTCGAAGTCATTAATTAAATCCAACGTCTAACTCTGGTTTTATAAGCCAAATAGTCGTTCCCGAATTTCTCTTCCAACACCTTTTCTTCTGGTATGATTTGAAATTTAGTGATATACCATAGACAAGTTATCAGAAAAACAATACCTAATGCATTTCCTTTCCAAATGATCCAGGCAAGCAACACGAAAGCCAGACCCAGATACATAGGATTGCGAGTAAATCTGAAAATTCCCGTATCCACTATTTTAGAAGCTCTCTCTGGTTTCAGAGGGTCTACGGTAGTACCCGCCCTACGAAAAAGGCCCATCGCCAATATTGTAATCGAGGCTCCGGCTACTCCCAACACTTGTACCAGTGCACGTTGGGCAGGGATCTCAAAACTAGCTTCTGGCAGATACCTCGCAACCAGCCAAACTAAAAACATATGCAATAAAAATATAATAGGGGGCGGTATTTTCAAACTCATGGCTAAAGATAAATAATTTGAAACTTTGTATTCAGGTTACCATCACTGTGCAGTATATTGAAAGCCATGCGACCATTTTTAATAGATACGGACACCGCGTCTGATGATGCCGTGGCTTTAATACTGGCTTTAAAGGATAATTCCATTAACGTGGAGGCCATTACCTTGGTTGCTGGGAATGTGCCTTTGGAACTCGGAGTACAAAACGCTTTGTATACATTGGAACTTTGTAAACAAGACATTCCCCTTTACTCTGGTGCTTCTGCTCCCTTGAACCGGGCTTTGGAAACTGCACAGTTTGTGCATGGAGAAGATGGCATGGGTGACATTGGACTGCCTTTGAACGGCCGATTGCCCCGAGAAGGGTCTGCGATAGATGTTATTTGTGATACGATCAATACCTTTGCTGACAAGATCGAAGTAGTGACATTAGGCCCTTTAACCAACATAGCCTTAGCTTTGCTACAAGAGCCTGGCTTAGCTCAAAAGGTGAAAATGTGTACGATCATGGGTGGAGTCGGTCGTGGTCACGGGAACATTACTCCGGTTTCTGAGTATAACATTTGGGCCGACCCTGAAGCGGCGCAG
>JAJCYK010000180.1 GCA_029262935.1 Cytophagales bacterium
TTGGATGTTGTTTCATGAAATCCAGCAAGGCCTGGTTCGGTTGCCAGCTATTTTGATTTGATCGTTCGAAATATCCCGTGATCTGTATGTGATCCTTCCAATTTCGGGGCCGAGGAAAAAGGCTTGGTGAAATGGTATACACCGACGTGGTTTTCTTTAGCATACATCGATTGATAACCTGTAACGACAAATTTGCAATAGGGAGTTGCTTGCGATACTTTTTTAAACTTCTATTAAACACCAAGGATCTAATAACATTGATTATTCTGTAGCTGGCTATGTTGAGTAGGGCACCATAGTTACCATTGCCATTAAACGTCATGGCAGACACTTCCTTTACTTCATGAACGATGCAGGGCAAGGGGCAAAGCAAGGTGGTATTTTCTGGGTATGCCAATTCCCATAATAAGGGATACACACATTTTGGATGGTAAATTATTTTGTCTGGTTCAAAATCGTATATGGCCTGTTCTTGCTGTTGCATGAGAATGTCTTGCAATTCCATTCCGCTCTTGGCTAAAGCAAAGAAGTTTTTGATGCGATTCAGCCAGCCATCGGACCCCCCCATGACAGCTTGCCCAACTTGGCTTTCCAGCATTTCCAAGAATCTTTTATCTAAGCCGTAGAACGTATAGGATAACCCTTCAACGGTCTCTCGAAACTGTTCGGGGAATTGGCAACCAATTTGCCAACCACGGGCTTTTAAAATTTCTGCCTGCGCTAGAAATGGCTCAATATCCCCTCTAGTACCAATGGATTGGAATAATACTTTCATCATACCCTATAGTCGGAAGATACAGGGTTTTGTTCAAAATGGTTCCAATATTTTTTATTTAAAAGGCTATCCAATTGGGTCTAGGAAAAACTAAATTTTCTCCGCTTGTTGTTCCAGTGGGACAAAGAGTCTCGTTTTGGTACTTGGATTAGCTTATGTCCTTAGTAAACAGTACGGGATCAGAAACCCCCAAGGCATCGCCTACTCGGCCAATCATCAAAAATGTGGTTATTACTGCATTGATTTCAATTAATTGACCATAATTCCAGTGTTGTTTTAACTGCTCCCACAAACTTGCTGAAACATCATTGGCATCTATGCCAATTTGTTTAATCAGATGAAATACTAATCTTTCTGCTTCACTATAGTGATCACTGGTTTCCCACAAAGAGTTGGCCATGTCTCCTAGTTTGGCTTCCGTTACCCCTAAGTCACGGGCGATTTTTTCATGAGCGCCATAACTGTAGTGGCTGTTCATGGTCTTTAAAGTCTTTAAAATGATAAGTTCCTTAAACGCCCATGAGATTCTACCTTCACCCAAAGATTGTATCATAAAGTTGGTGATGGAATTACACATATTCGTGTTGGACCCTAGGGCTTTCACCAGGTTGGGGACATGTCCAAAATAATTTACCGCAGAGGCATATACTTCTTCAGTACCGGTTGTGGGAGATTCTACTTGATTTACAACAGACATAATATTAAGCGTTTGGAGTTTGACTGACAAAATGATCGAAGTGGCCTTGAGCGGCTTTTGAGTTAGGTGGCTCTGCATTAAATAATACGGGTTCGTGTCCAGCCCAAACCTCTTCCAGCTCCACACCTAGGGCATCCCCGAATTTACTCACTTGTAAATACGCGCCTATGGTCGCCACAATTTCTACAATTTGTGCATCGTTGTAAAATTGCTTTACAGCGGCCCATGTTTCTTTGGGAATGCCTTCTGGATTAAGCACTATATGAGAGCATAGGTCCAACATGGCCACTTCGTTGGCCTCATAATGCGGGCTGGTCCGATATACTACACCCACGATGTCCGCTTGCTTTTCGGGGCTGACTCCCAACCTTGCAGAAACGGCTTCGTGTTGGGTAACACAATAAAAGCAGTCGCCCATTTTTGTTGATTTTAAAATAAGCAGTTCCTTTTCATACCAAGAGAGGTCTCCTTCTTGCAAAATATCAAAGAAAATTTCCCACATTTTTTCGGCCATTTCCGGGGCGTGCCCGGTAATTTTAAAAATGTTCAGCACCATTTGAAAACGGGCTTCCGTCTTATCATAGATTTGTTTCGTGACTTGATCCGCTTGATCGTATTCCACATAAGGTAAATGTGCCATAGAGTTAGATTTTATAACTAAGCAAACGCTTAGAATTATTGAAAATAAAAATTTATCGCGAAATTACGCCTAGCGCAAAATCGATGTATTGTTTGATTTGTTTAGTGGTTTTTATCTTACTATAAGTAGACATGCTCTGGGCAATACCAACCAGATACTCTGCTGTTTGGTCCTCCTCCAGGTGATCTTGGAGAAGTCCTAGTTGCTTACTGTTTTTAATGGCACGGACAAAGTGACTTTTCATGGCCTCAAAGAAGCCCGTTATTATCTTCTTTATCTTTGGATCAAATTGATGCAACTCTCGTACCGAATTTACCATTAGACAGCTATTAGGAACTTTTCCTTGGGCAATACTTAAGGAAAACCGCAGCAGAAAATCTTTTACTTCTTTGATATTGCAATTGTCCGTTTGGAGTGCTCCTAAGAAGTCTTTGTCCAATTGGTGCTGATAGTTTGCCAGGACTCTTTTATAGAGCTCTTGCTTATTTTTAAAGGTGGCATAAATCGAAAATTGATTGATCCCCATATCCGTTTCTAAAGTACGTACGGTGGTTTTTTCATAACCGTGTTTCCAGAAAGAGAGCATGGCTTTTTGCAAAACTTCGGATTCGTCAAACTGTCGGAGCCTTCCCATAATTGAAACTAAGCAATTGCTTTGATAAAAGCAATTAAACCATGTTATAAGCCCTTCACAGGTTGAGAGTGGTAGGGATTGACCCTAAAAAGCAGTATTCAAGGTCAATCCCAATGGGAATCATAAATGCCTTAAGATCTCTTTGGCATGATAATTATCAGCGTCGAGTTGCCAAGATTTGGTATACAATTCCTTAGCTTTTGCATGATCGCCTAAATGTAAATAGGCTTCTCCTAAGCTATCATAAACGTCGGCGTCTTCCGGAAACTCCTCGGCGTTCATCTGAAATACGGCTAGGGCGTGGTCTTTATTTCCTGTTTTTAACAAGACATAACCAACGATCTTTAATAAGTTGGGGTTAACGTCTATGGAATCTTTCAATTCCGCAAATGTGGAGGTTAAGGAAGCCATGCCACCGTCCTTGTATGCTTGATAAACCTTTCCTGGAGGTCGCTTGGCGTTCCGTACAAAATTGGTCGCATTTCCTTCATTAATCTGCTTCCCCAACATGCTGAATTCAATTACGATATCGTCTGATAACGAGGCTATGCCCTCTTTGACGGCACTCCAGCCTCGCCCTTCAATCCCGAAAGACTTTCGACTAAGCGTATGACTCCCTTGAAAAATTACTTGATCATCTCCCCTAGTATCCTGCATCACACCTATTACGGCGTCAAGATTAATTTCAGAAGATTGGGTCACGCCTTTAATTGTAAGATCACCCGAAATAACAAGACCATCCGAGGACGCTTTTGCTCCGGTGCTGATAAAAGTAATTTCCGGGTGCTGTTCGGAATCAAACCAATTTGCTGATTTAAGATCTTTATCTCTCCAATCGTTATTGGTGTCAACACTTTCCACTTTTACTCGAAAAGAAATGGAAGTGTTTTCAGGAAAGGCAGGATGATAATAAATACTGCCTTTAAAATCGTCAAAGCTCCCTCGTACTTTGGCATAACCCATGTAAGTCGCTACAAATTGTACGTAACTGTGGCTGGCCTCAATAGGGTAAACATGTTCGACAGAAAATTTCCCAGCTTGCTGAGCAACACCCGGTGCCATTCCCAAGAATAGAAGAAAAATAATAGTAAGATATTTCATGAAGTTTTTGGTTCAATAAATAGCATTTATCGCTAATCGTCGACCAATCCGATAAGATTTACCCGATAATGGGCTCTTTTTTGTAAAAAGATGGATTGCGTCCGGTGTGTTTTTTAAAAGCATTGTTGAATGAGTTCTTATTATTAAAACCAACACTAAAGGCAATTTCCAGTAAGCTCCGGTCCCTGCTGCTTTGGATCAACCCTTGAGCCTCTTGTACCCGAAAACTATTGATATAGTCAAAGAAGTTCTTTTGATGATGTTCATTAATGATTTGGGACAAATGATGGGTGGTAATATCCAACTCCAGAGCCAAGCCCCCTAAGCTCAACCCTTGATTCCGGTACCATTTTTCCTGTTCAACCTTCTCTGCAAGTTTATCCAGATAGACGGCAGCGGCTGATGGGGACAAACTTGACCTTTCGTATTTTTTCTTAGCCGGCAATTCTTGAAAACTGATTAGTGAGTCGGGAAAACGCAAGCCGCGATAAGCTAACAGATAAACGACAACTACAGAAGGGAGCACGTATAAGTAATCCATGTGTCTTCGGTAGTCCTGAGTAATAAATTGATATAGCAAGAAAAGTGAGCAAAATATAATAATACCTGCAGCTCCCATCAATAGGTATTTTC
>JAJCYK010000181.1 GCA_029262935.1 Cytophagales bacterium
CATATAAACCTTAAGAAATCCATCGAACTTTATTACTTCCCCCTGTGCAGTTAAATTTTGATCTGTAGTAGAAATAGTAATGGTGGCTATTGTTTTCTCTATCTGGGCATCGGACATTTGGGAAGCAATGGCTCTTTTCCAAATGAGTTCATACAACCTGATTTCATTTCTTTCCGTACCCAGGCTGCTTTCTGCGAAGTTCGTAGGTCTAATGGCCTCATGCGCCTCTTGTGCGGATTGCGATTTGGTCTTAAATACCCGATTTTGTAAATATTCTTGGCCGTAATTGCCAACAATTTGGCTACTGGCTCCTTTTACAGCTTCTTGACTTAAGTTCACACTATCCGTTCTCATATAGGAGATGAAACCGTTTTCATAAAGCCGTTGTGCTAAGGTCATGGTTTGCGCTACTGAGTAACCCAACTTTCTACTAGCTTCTTGCTGCAGGGTAGAGGTAGTAAATGGGGGGGCAGGGGATCGTTTCGCAGGCTTCTTTTCCAAGTTGGAAATTGAAAATTCTGCGTTGATACATTTTGTTAAGAATGCTGTTGCTTCTTCTTCTGTGCTGAATTTAGTACCAAGCTCTGCTTGTAGGACTTTACCTTGTCCAACATCAAACTCTGCTACTATCTTATAACTTACCTTGGGAGTATGCTTATCGATTTCACGCTCCCGTTCTACCACCAGACGTACCGCTACGGATTGAACTCGACCAGCTGAAAGGCCCGTCTTTATTTTTTTCCACAAAATTGGGCTAAGCTCAAAACCCACTAAGCGATCCAAAATACGTCGTGCTTGTTGCGCGTTAACTAGATCAAGATCTATCCCTCGGGGGTTTTGAATGGCATTTAATATGGCATTTTTTGTTATTTCTCGAAAGACTATCCGTCGGGTGTTTTCGTCATTCAATTCCAACGCCTCCTTAAGATGCCAGGAAATAGCTTCCCCCTCACGGTCATCATCACTAGCTAGATAGATCAGGTCTGCTTTTTTGGCTAAACCTTTTAAAGTCTTGATGACAGCAACTTTGTCCTTACTTATTTCATAAGTGGGTTTAAAGTTATTGTCCTTATCAATAGCATTATCGCCTTTCGGAAGATCTCTAACATGACCGTAACTAGACGCTACAGTATAATCCGCTCCGAGGTATTTTTCTATGGTTTTAGCTTTAGCCGGTGACTCAACAATTACCAAATTTTTGGCCATTTCAGGTACATTTCAGAATTTGCAAAAAACCAAATATCATTAAAATTTTCCTAAAAAAACAAATAGGCAGAATTTAATCACGGCAAATAATTACTTTTATGCCCATGAATCACTTCAACACTTTTAGTTCGGTTTTAGCATGAAAAAACTTATTCTAGTTCGCCACGCCCATACTGAGAATTCCAGCGATACAGGTAAAGACATCGATCGGAAGTTAACCTCCGAGGGTATGAAAAACGCATCATTGGTAGGCAAATATCTTAAAGATGAAGACATCAAGCCTCAGGCCCTGGTGTGCAGTAATGCCCAAAGAGCCCTGCTTACAGCAGAGTTGGTGGCCTCACAGTTGAAATTTGAGCTAGACAACATCGAGGTAATAGAAGACCTGTACGAAATTAGTGTACGAGGTTTTTTCGATTTGTTATCCCGTATGGACAACTCCTGGCAAACCTTGTTAATCGTGGCGCATAATCCTGCAATAACCTACTTAGCAGATTACTTGTGTGACCACGAAATTAACGGTATGAGCCCCGCTTCAATCGTACAAATAAATTTTGAAATTGATTCATGGAGTGGGTTAGTAAAAGGTCAGGGAGAATTTATTGGATACTATGATTTTCCTAGCAACTATTAATTACACTTAATACCCAAGACCAAGATATCATCAGTTTGCTCGATATCGCCTTGCCAATCAACCAAGGCTTCTTCCAACAGGGACCCCTGATTTTCCAAAGGCGTCTGGTGAATTGAGGTCAACAAAGCTTTAAACTTTTTCTTCATGAATTTCTTATTAGGGTTTTCACCAAATTGGTCGGCAAACCCATCTGAGGACAGATAAAATAAGTCATCCGCATGATACGCAATGGATTGTTGCTGAAAGGCCTTTTGCTCGTTGTTTCTCACCTCACCAATGGTATGTCGATCACCCTTTATTTCCTCAATGGTTCCATCGTGGATAACATACAGGTTGCTTCGAGCCCCTGCAAAGGTCAGCATACGATCGGATTTATCAATCTTACATATGGCGATGTCCATTCCATGATTGCTGATATCAACTTGTTTGTCCCGTAGTGTTTGGCGTAACTTAAGGTCAAGTTGTTCTAAAATCTTTGCGGGGTTTGTTTCGTGATTCTCAACTACGATTTGGTTCAGCAAGGAGTTGCCAATAACAGTCATAAAAGCACCCGCAACTCCGTGCCCCGTACAATCAACCGTAGCTAGGATATCATAGCCATTTAATTTGCTATGCCAATAAAAGTCGCCGCTTACGATATCCTTTGGTTTGTAGAAAATGAAAGATTGAGGAAAACTTCTAGCAATGGACTCGCGGTCCAAAATAGCATCTTGAACACTTTGAGCATAATGTATGCTTTCAGTAATCTCCTGATTTTTACTGGCCAATAAGGCTCTGGTTTTTTGGCTACTTTGATTTTTAAGATAATAGAAGATTGCCACGCTAAAAAGGATAGCAGCTCCAAATACAATGGTCAAAATACTATAGCGGTTGTTCTTAAGTTGAAGTTGTTGAATTCGGGTTTCCTTCTTTAACAACTCAATTTCCCGTTCGCGTTGCTCAAGTTCATAGGACCTTTCAAGGTCAGATATTTTTCTATTGCTTTCTTCGTTGTAGATACTGTCCTTTACTAATCCATGAAGCAGTAGGTAATCTTTGGCCAGGTACCATTCCTTTTTATTAAAATAGACATCACTAAGCGCTTTGTAAATTCCCATGATCAAAGGTTTGGAATTTATGGTTTGAGCAATTTCCAAAGCGTCCACATTATGATTAACAGCTCTATCATGTTGTTGCAAGTAATCGTACGTGACCCCCATGTTGTTCAGGGCCTGAGCCTGACCAGCTAAGTTTTCGTTAGCTACTTCTATAGCTAAGGATCTATCATAATACTACAAGGCACTGTCATAGGAGCCGTTTCTGAAATAAACATTGCCTATGTTGGTATGTGGATCAAAGGCTTGATACTGATCCGTCAAACGGTCATACAGTACCATAGATTCCTGGTAGTAGTCCATGGCCAGTTTGTCTTCATTTCTGGCAAGATGTATGTTGCCAATGTTGTTGAGTGATCCAATGATCCTGCTGGTGTCTTGCAGGGATTCAACAATTTTATGGGACCTTAAAAAATAGTCTAGGGCCTTGTTATAATTTCTTTTAGAAGAGTATATGGTGCCAATGTTGTTTAAGGTAACCGCTAACCCATCCGGATTGCTTATGGCCTGATGTATACGCCAAGATTGAAAGAAATATTCCAACGCTTTATCCAAATTTCCAATGCTGTTTTGGATGACGCCGATATTATTAAGGGCATAGGCAATGCCCTTATCATAGTTGATAGATTCAGCAAGGCTTAAGGCCTCTTTGCTGTATTCCAATGCTTGGATGGGGTCGTTCTTAACAGATCGCTTAAAAAGAGCGTTAAGTTCGTCTACCTTTGCATGATCACCTTGTGGTGCTACCTTTGTGCTTGGATCATCGGAAGTTTGCCAAACAAATGCCAGTAGCAATACCCATAACTTCATACCCGTTGTATTTTAGGGTTTACTGAAATTAAAAATACCATCTTATCTATTAAGTTGCTTTGTACCTAAGTTTTAAAGTTACCGACGTAAGTTTGAATGGAAACTTCAATCGACAATGGACTAAAAAGCTCTGTTTGATTCCAACCAAGTCTTAAATTTTCGGGTCATACTGGAAAGAAAGAACGATATATGGCTATCCTTAGGAAATACTGGTTGTGGTCAATAGTAATGATGTTTCTAAATGGTTGTGGAGAATCGCCTCTTGATATAGAAAATGTTACCGCTGGAGATGCTATAATATTTGGCCATTTCTACGGTGAGTGTCTAGGAGAAGGGTGCATTGAAATCTATCAACTTACCGAAACCGTGTTGTCTGAAGATATTTTGGATCAATATCCTAGATCCGATCAACCCTATGAGGGTAACTTTGTAATGTTGTCAGAAAAGCAATTCAGCACGGCAGTGGGGTTAAGAGATCGTATTCCTGGCAAACTGCTTCTCAACGGGGAAACTGTTATTGGCAGTCCAGATGCTGGTGATTGGGGGGGCATTTATTTTGAGATTAAAGTCGGATCTGAACGGAGGTTTTGGCTAATAGATCAGATAGATGATCACATACCAGATTACCTGGTACCTTTCAAAAATGAAATCAACGAGGTAATCAAAAGCATAAACAGCTAATTCTAGACACTTTCAAAGAACGTAAGACCAATCCGATTGGGATCAAAGAAAGCAAATTCTAATGTTCCCCATGGAGTCTTCCTAAGTTCGAGATTTGCCTCAACCAGATTCTTTTGCTTAAAGTCACCCAGTAGTTTACCCACCTGTTGTACCTGAAATTTAATATGCGGTGTGAACTGATCCTCAATATCATCAAAGTGCTGCAAATGTACGCATAGGTTGTCTCTACGCATGACCACATAGTTTATGGGTTCTTCACCATAGCGGGTGGAGTCATAAATAGCCAGAAAGCCCATTCTTTCCCAAAAGCGAATGGTTGATGGCATATCAATAGCCGGGATCACAGGATTTACTTGAAGAATTTTGGCAGGCACGGTTGGTCGAATAAAGTTAGGTGTCGTGTAATTCTACTATCATATCCAATTGAATGGTCGCTCCATAGGGTAAATGAGCAGTTCCGGTGGCCGTTCGGGCATGTTTTCCCCTTTCGCCCCAAAGTGCAATCAAAACTTCAGAGGCCCCATCCAACACTTGAGGTTGGCGATTAAACTTGGCACTAGAACGAATAAAGCCTTGGAGCTTCACTATACTTTTTATGTGATCCAGACTACCGAGATCTTGTTTAATAATGGCCAATAACAACAGTACGGTATCTCTAGCGGCCTCTTTGGCAGCTTCTTCACTAACGTGTTTGTCCACTTTACCCACTAAGGCACTTTTCCGTCCGGAGACATATAATAAGTTCCCTGATCTCTTGGTACCCAGGTAATTTGCTACTGGATCGGGGGCCGGTGGCAAGGTTAAACCTAGACTTTCAAGCATTTCGGTGTGGGTACTCATATTGAGTATTTAAATTACCCAAAAGTAAGATCAATGCAATTACTTGCTACTAGTTTCTTGGGCATATGTTTCAGTAACATCATGCCATAAAAGCTCGATTTCGGCTACTAATTTCTCTAATGCGTGGTTTTCTGTGCTCCTTTTTAAGGCTTCCAATTCATTTTTCTGCCGCCATATATTGCTTTTTCGTGTTTCTCTGGCAGTAGCCTCAGCCAATCCATAGAGGTATTCGGTTTGCACATCATATAAAGCAGCGGAGGCCGTGGTAACGACTTTAACTTCTTTATTTTTGAGGCTACCCAAGGTAATGAGGTTTTGAGGTCCGTAATTTTTGGTGTCTACCAAAAATTGAGTATCAAAAGTGTAAACCAACAACATATCCGACCTCATTTTAGCTGCGGCCAAACGGAGGTCTTTTATGCCCCGATAGTTTAGGGGTAAAAGCATTCTATTGAAAGGAGATGCTTGAGAAATACCAGAAAGTTGTGATAACCTGTCAAGAGCTTCTTCTTCCCACACATCCCGAGTAAGTACCATTGAAAAAGCACCTTGAATAGGGGCCCCATGTTGGAACCGCTGATTGTCATACGAAGGGCCTTGTATTCTCACAATGGCGACATGGACGGGAAAGGAAGCTGCAGGTTGATTTTGTAACAATCGTGCTATTTCCGGATCAGCAAGTTCAGAAATTAGTACAGGTTGTCCTGGAGTCAGGTATTTTTTAGCACACGACGTGGACAGTAGTATTAGGGCAAAAGTAAGCCCAAGAAGACTTTTCATTTTCGTTTGATTTAGAGGTTCGAATAGAACACTGCTATATCAAAAATTAAGCCAATTGATTTTTAATTTATATATAGTCGATGTCTTCATATAAACTAAAACCCTGACTCAATGCATCACGGATTGAATCATAAAGTTGCTGATCATGCCTCTTAATGTGAAAGCAAGATTTTCCTTTCAGGCATTTTAACAAAAGAGGATCCAGGCTCT
>JAJCYK010000182.1 GCA_029262935.1 Cytophagales bacterium
TGTAAGGATCCCTTGGTATCCGCGGAGATAGAGGTGTTTCTGCCAGGTTCAATACGCATGTGGTAGTTTTCAAAACCCATGTTGCTTCTGACATGAATTGGCACATCCACACCTAGTTCTAAATATTGGGTTTTATAATCAGTATAAGCACTGGTCACGGATACGTCCCGGTCTTTAAGGGGCAAGATATAATCTATGCTAAATAGCAAATTTATGAAAAAGAAAGCTCCCACAGCATACTGATACCATTTATGAAATTTGGATAGCGTCAGATAGTGTCTTTTGGCAGCTTCCCTGGCTCTTTTGCGGGCGTAAGTGCGAGCTTGAGCACGTTTACGTAAATATTCAGCTTCAAAAGGATTGTAATTATAAGTTACCCTTTCCTTATTTGGCTTGGGGCCTACATCCGAAAGAAACTTATAAGCTTCCGTGATTCTGATAAACTGCTCCTTGGCCTGAGGGTCCTTACTTACATCTGGATGGTACTTTTTCGATAACCTGCGATAGGCAGATTTAATTTGTTGCTTGGAGGCCCCTGGCTGCAGGCCAAGTATATCCAGATAACTGTTTAACATGAGAGAGTTTAAGCAATTTCTGGTGTATCCAATTCTGCTAAACTGTTCTGAATTTCTTCAGAGGTTATTTCATGCCGGACCAGCTTCCCTTCAAAATAATCTTGGTACGCTTTCATGTCAAAATTGCCATGTCCACAAAGGTTAAACAGAATAGTTTTGGAATGACCCTCCTCCTTACAAATGTTTGCTTCCTTTATAGCGGTAGCGATTCCATGGTTGGCTTCGGGAGCTGGTATAATACCCTCTGCCTTGGCAAAGAGGACACCAGCTTCAAATACCTCTAAGTTATCGTGCGAACATGCTTCAATAAATTTATCCTTTAAAAGTTGGCTTACAATGACACCAGCGCCATGGTATCTTAACCCACCAGCATGAATGGGAGCAGGAACAAAATTATGCCCTAACGTATACATTGGAAGCAGGGGTGTCATGCCCACGGTATCACCAAAATCATAACGAAAAACACCTCTTGTTAACTTGGGACAAGAGGAGGGTTCACTAGCTATGCAACGAATGTTTTTACCTTCTTCCAGGTTGAAGCGCAGAAAAGGGAAGGCCAGTCCAGCGAAATTGGATCCTCCCCCAAAGGGAGCAATAACAATATCCGGAAAATCACCAGCTAGTTCCATTTGCTTTATGGCTTCTTGTCCGATTATGGTTTGATGAAGTTTGACATGGTTCAAGACACTTCCTAAAGAATATTTGGTGTCGGGGTCCGAGGCTGCTCGTTCTATTGCTTCGGAAATGGCAATGCCCAGGCTCCCTGGGCTATTGGGATCTTGGGCCAATATTTTCTTACCAGCTTCAGTCAGGTTTGTGGGGGATGAGTGGACTTGTGCACCCCAGGTATTCATCATGAGTTTTCGATAGGGCTTTTGCTCGTATGAAATCTTCACCATAAATACCTCACATTCAATTCCGAAATGATTACAGGCAAAACTTAAAGCTGAGCCCCATTGGCCAGCACCAGTTTCAGTAGCAATGCGTTTTACTCCTTCTTGCTTGTTATAATATGCCTGTGCCACAGCTGTGTTGGGTTTATGAGACCCCGAAGGGCTGACCCCCTCGTACTTATAGTAAATCTTGGCTGGTGTATCCAGGGCTTTCTCCAAACCGTACGCACGATATAAGGGAGTGGGCCGCCATATGGAATAGATGTTTCTAACTTCATCAGGAATGTCGATCCATTTTTCACCACTTACTTCTTGCTCTATTAATGCCATTGGAAACAACGGCGCCAGTGCATCTGGTCCAATGGGCTCCTTGGTGCCTGGATGTAAAGGTGGGAGCGGCTTATTAGGCATATCAGCAATGATGTTATACCATTTATCTGGAATTTCCTGCTCGGATAAGGTAAATTTTCTGGTACGCATACTTACAAATAATTAATTGTCTCTGAATATCCAAGCTACACAATTAGCACGAATGACTCAACGGGTGATAGCAAAAAAGCTTACTAATTTTGAACGTTGGTTAGAGAACTGTATTTTTAATCAATCACTTAATCAACCATCATGAAAAAGACCCTTGCTATCATCTGTATTGTGCTGTCGTCTTGTCAAGTTCAAGCGCCACCGGAAGCCCCAGAAATAACCCCTGGACCTATTGCTAAAATTGACATTCATGCCCACTACCGAGCTGACCGGTCCTATTTGAAAGCTATGATGGACAGTTTGAATTTAAAACCGGTACTAGTTGACGTAGCTCGGGTAGATACCACCGCTTGGCACAAGTCCCGGGCCGGCTTAAAAACCGTATTCGAAACCTATCCCGACTACTACTACTGTGCGGCATTTGTGGCCAATAATATTGATGACCCCAATTATTCAAGTAAGATCATTAACACGCTTCAGCAGGAAATCGAAGGGGGGGCGCGGATGGTAAAGGTTTGGAAAAATTTCGGAATGATATCGAAAGATGCTTCTGGAAACTATGTGCAAATTGACGATCCTCGATTACAACCAATATGGGACTTTCTTACAGAAAAAGGGATTCCCGTTATGGCTCACATCGGAGAACCTCAACAGGCATGGAGGCCTTTGGAAGATGATAACCCACATGCCAACTATTATCGAAACAACCCTCAGTATCATGCCTATCAACATCCTGAGATTCCTAGCTGGGAAACCATACAGATGGCAAGGAACCATTGGCTGGAGAGTAATCCAAATTTAGTGGTTCTGGGAGCCCACCATGGTTCTATGTCTCATGACGTAGAATTAATTGGAGCCCATCTGGATAAGTACCCTAATTTTTTTGTGGAGCCCGCAGCAAGGTTTGGTGATTTGATCCGTCAGGATTCTGAAAAAGTGCGAAACTTTTTTATCAAGCATCAAGATCGAATCTTGTACGGCACTGATCTTGGCACATCCAAGAATGTTGAGGAAATGTCTGACCAAGAAATTAAGGAAGAAAAGGCTGGGATAGTAAATATGATGCACATGCATTGGCGCTACCTCAGTGAACATGGAGCACTGGATTACCGTACAAATTTTAATTCAACGGGAATTGCTACCGAAGCACTGGCGCTACCAGATAGTGTTTTGGACAAAGTTTACTATCAAAATGCGGCTAACCTATTGAAGATTAAAGGAAATAGTGCACCTTAACGGCGCGAGTATCGTTAACTGCCTGCAAATTAAGAACAGCCATGGAATTATTAGGAACCCAATTTATAGGCAACACCACGTCAGCCTTAAGTAAACATACTTTTCATGGGGTGGACCCCAAGACGGGAGACCCCTTGTCAGGGGATTTTCATGAGAGTACTGAAGAGGAAGTTGATTTAGCGATAGTAAAAGCTGAAAGAGCTTTTAAAGAATACTCCCAACTATCCGGGAATGACCGAGCTAATTTTTTGGAGGCCATTGCTGATGAAATATTAGCCTTAGATCATTCATTGATTATGAGGGCGGAAAACGAAACCAGCTTACCCTTTCCACGCATACAAGGAGAGCGAGGAAGAACCGTGAATCAATTACGATTGTTTGCTAAAGTGATTAGGAAAGGCCATTGGTTGGATGCAAGAATTGATACTGCTTTACCAGATAGAAAACCTCTGCCTAGGTCAGATTTGAGGCACTTACATCGCCCTTTGGGACCAGTTGCAGTTTTTGGTGCAAGTAACTTCCCCTTGGCATTTTCCGTAGCAGGTGGAGATACCGCATCTGCATTAGCATCAGGTTGTACCGTGGTGGTAAAAGGCCATCCGGCGCACCCAGGAACTTCGGAATTAATAGCCCGGGCAATTCTAACCGCAGCAGAGAAGACCAATATGCCTGAAGGAGTATTTTCAATGGTTCAGGGACAAAAGCATGAAGTGGGGGCCTGGTTAGTAAAACATCCGCTTATTCAAGCAGTGGGGTTCACTGGTTCTTTTAAAGGGGGGAAGGCTCTGTATGATACAGCCAACCGTAGGGAGATTCCTATTCCAGTATTTGCAGAGATGGGAAGTTCGAATCCAGTATTTATTTTGCCAGGAGCCTTAAAGGAGCAGAGCAAAACCATCGCTAAGAGTCTGGTAGGGTCCATTACTTTAGGAGTAGGACAGTTTTGCACCAATCCGGGACTCACATTTATTCCCGATGGTGAGTCATTGCTATTTGAAGAGTCTTTAGTAGAACATGTCAAAAGTAGCCCTGCTGGAACTATGCTAACGGCTGGGATAAAGGATGCGTATCAACAGGCCACATCCGAACTGACCAAGGATCCAGCGGTTACAGATTTGGCGTGCGGAGAGGAATCTGAAGGATCTTTTGGTGTATCAGCAAAAGTGTATAAAGTAGCTTATCAGGATTATAAATCCAGACCGGAATGGGCCCATGAGATATTCGGGCCCGCTAGTATAATTATAAACACTGCAGACAAGCAATCCTTGTTGGAAGCGGCCACAGCCTTAGAAGGTCACTTAACAGCAACCGTACATGGTACTGATGAGGACATGTTGGAATATCAGGAGTTGTTTCAGATACTTGAGCGAAAAGTGGGAAGGGTAGTGGTCAACGGGTATCCAACAGGCGTAGAAGTGTGTGACGCTATGGTACATGGTGGGCCGTACCCAGCCACTACGGCACCTCAGACTACTTCAGTGGGAACCAATGCTATTAAACGTTTTGTGCGACCCGTATGCTATCAAGATTATCCCAATTCACTGCTTCCGGATGCCTTGAAAAACAGCAACCCATTGGGTATTACCAGAATGGTAAATGGTCTTTTCACAAAAGAACCTTTGCAATAAGATAGATATATCTAACTGATAATCAATAAGATATATGTTAATTTATTTCTGCGCTTCTATTGATATGCAACCTTTTGTTCATTAACTAGGTTTATAATATAAACTACTTTATATTTGTATAATTAATTTAATGTCAAAATGAAAGAAAGCGAATTAACTAACTCGGAAAGTCTACAGATCATTACTGATATGATCCATCAGGCCAAACGTAACATTGCCAAAAAAGGAAGTTTCTATTTCTTGTTATGGGGCTGGGTAGTAATGGTTGGCAATTTTGGGTATTATATTATCGCTTCTTATGATTTGCATCACGCACCGCATATCATATGGAGCATTACCATACCTGCTGCGATTGTTTCCATTGTTTATAGTATGATGCAGAGAAAAGCGGCCACTCACACCAGCCAGATAGATGGTGTTTTCAGTAACCTATGGATGGCAATTTTTGCATCAATTGTGGTGGTATTAATCTTCATGTCTAAAATGGAATATAATCACAATGCTATAATCCTCTTGTTATCTGGCTTAGGAACGTTTGTAAGCGGCAGATTGCTAAAATTTAATCCTCTTATCCTAGGTGGTTTGGCCTTATGGTTATCGGGAATAGTGGCGTTTAACGTAAACGTAGTGGATCAATGCCTGGTGGGCGGGATAGCCATTATTGTGGGGTATCTAATCCCTGGCTACCTGTTAAAAAAAGAAGAAGGTAAAAACTAGCAGTGTCGTGAGCGATTTTAAGAATCTAGATCCCTTATTACATTCCCAGCTAAGATTGGCCATAATGTCCCTATTGTTGGGTCTACAATCTGCTGAATTTGTATTCATCAAGGAGAAGACAGGAGCCACCGCCGGAAACCTCAGTGTGCAAATCGACAAACTATCCAAAGCTGATTATATCAAAGTGGAAAAAGCATTCAAAGGGAAAAAACCCGTAACTACCTGTAGCATTACTACAACAGGAGTGGAGGCCTTTGAGAATTATGTAAATGCCCTTAAGAATTATATAGGGTAAATTTTTTTTGAAAATATGGTTTATAAAATAAACAAGTTTATTATGAAAACATTAGTCCTAACAATTATCACTACACTATTAACTGTGGGTACCATTCATACCCAGTCCTTGAATGAGCTGCAATATGCAGCCTACTTGAAAGCAGGGCAATCCCTATGGCAGCGCAGTATTGAATTGGCTGAGAAACAGCATGGACCTGCTAGTTTTGAAGCAACTATGTCAGCTTATGGTTTATTAAATAATACGATGGCTAACAAAGATGAAGCTACTTTTGACGAATACGTAGAGTTGGTAGTGGATCAACTTTCAGCTATTATAAAGGATCAACCACAATGGGGAGAGCCCCAGGCAGTACTTTCCACCGTTTATGGACTTAAAATGGCATATAGTCCCATGAAAGGTATAGTATATGGTGGAAAAAGTGGTTCCTTAATTGAATCAGCTGTTAAACATCAACCTGAATCACCCCTGGTTCAAAAGCTCTTTGGTTCTTATAAATTGTATACGCCATCCATGTTTGGGGGTGATGCCAAAGAGGCGGTAGCAGCTTATACCCAGTCCATACTGATTTATGAGCAACAGCCTACCGCTAATAATTGGTTATACCTAGATGCTTTAGTTGGCCTAGCCTTATCCCATCAAAAAAATCAACAAACGGATTTGGCCATCGAGGTCCTGGAGAAGGCCCTCAAAATTGAACCTGAATTTCAATGGGCAAGTGCTCTTCTAAACTCATACACCTCCAAGTAGTCATGAAAATTGCAGGTTTGATTTGGTTGATGTTGGGATCAGTCGTTCTTTACGCTCAACAAGAGGTTCAGGGACGTGTCCTAGATCGGGAAACGAATGAGGCCTTGGTAGGTGCGCACGTTTACCTCTTGAACCATTGGCGTACTGGATCCATCACCAATGAGCTGGGCGTTTTTACCATTGAACTACCTCAAACTGCTACTGCTGATTCAATGGTATTTTCATATATAGGTTATGAAGAACAAGTACTCCCTCTGGGGAACAACCTGGAAGTTAAACTTGCGCCAAAGGCCGCAGTGTGGGAGGTGGTAGTGATACGTGCTAAACCGCTTATTGCTGAGGAGTTCAAATACCTAGAATTAACCAAACTTGAGGTATATACGAACCCGGCAGCGAAAGCGGATCCCATTTTGGCAATAAATTCATTGCCGGCGGCTACTACCACAGATGAATCTGCCAACATAAGTTTGAGAGGAAG
>JAJCYK010000183.1 GCA_029262935.1 Cytophagales bacterium
TTTTGGAGTATTTAAAACGATCTCAATGCTATCACTGTTATCGCCATATTTACTACTGAGGTTTCTAAACAACTCCGTACGACGAATGCTGGTTTTTAAAAAGTCCCGGATCACGTAATTGTTTTCATCAACCCAAGGTTCTCGGCCCGCCAAGTGTTTGGCAAAGCGTTCTTGAAGCGGTTTCATGTTCTCATCTACCGCTTCCTCAGCATATTGTTGCAACTTGCTATCAAGAGTAGTAAAAATCTTCAATCCATCTCCATAAAGATCATGACCATTTTCTTCTGCCCAGTCTCTTAAAAAATTACCGGTCACCGTTCTGAAATAGGTGGCAAGTCCCACATTTTGATTTTGTACCTCATAGTCAATTTCAATGGGTATTTTCACTATAGAATCTTTAGCCTCCGTCGTCAAGTATTCATATTTGGCCATTTGGCCTAAAACAATGTTTCTACGGGTCGTGGAGTTTTCAGGGTTACGCACGGGGTTAAAAAAGGACGGGGCTTGCACCAAGCCTACTAGTACGGCAGCCTCCTGTACATTGAGGCTATCCGGAGTGGTATTGAAAAAAGTGCGTGCTGCTACATTTATTCCAAAGGTATTACCTCCAAAGTCAACAGTGTTGAGGTACATAGCCAAGATTTCTTCTTTAGTAAAATTTTTCTCTAACTCCACGGCAATGATCCACTCTTTGGATTTTTGTATTACTGTTTTTAAGTCTTCTGGTAACTTCTTTAGCAACCAGCCGTCAAAATTTTCTCCCCTGGTCTGAAAAAGGTTTTTGGCCAATTGTTGTGATAGCGTGCTGCCTCCACCCTTCCGATTGAAGGTAATTACTCCGGCAACCGCCCGGAGAATACTTTTAGGATCAATCCCGGAATGTTCTTCAAATCTCACATCTTCGGTAGCCTTTAAGGCCTGCACGAGATTAGGGCTCAACTCATGAAATCTGGCGGGAGTCCTATTGCTATTTGGCCTGAAATACTTACCAAGTAATTGGTTATCTGCTGAGTATAGTTCGGACGCCAACTCGTTTTCGGGGTTTTCTAATGCCTTCACACTGGGCATGCCCCCAAAAGCGCCAAACCAATCACCTTGTACGGCAAATACGTACAGAAATACAAATATTGTGGATATTCCAAATAGCACCCACAAACCTTTTGCCATTTTAGAAACCCAATTTTCCGTGGATTTTGCCTTTTTCTTAGATTTTGCCATTTCAGTTTAAATAATTATTACTAAAGAATGTCAGGTAACCACTAAGGTCCTTTGTCTCATAAAAAATACTGAAATTATCTTCAGTAATTACAAATTGATTGATCGCGCTTCGCTCAAATTCCTGCAAAAACTCACCTCGCTGCAAGCTGCGATAAAATTGTAAGGCCTGGGTTTTGCTGCCAAAAACCTGGACCAACACCATAGCATGAGTATTATCAAAATTAAGAGAGGAAGAGGTCAGACTTTTATCCGAAAAGTTATCATTGTTAAATTTGTCAAAAGCCTGAGCAAGATTTTTATCCGCCCATGCTTTAGGATACACCAGCACAAAGAGATGCGCCCCAGATAGCTCTTCCAGAAACATAGCACCTTCCAAACGGGCTAATTGCAACGGGAGCTCTTGAGCGGATTTAAGCAACTTCTGAGCAAAAACGTTTACATCACTTTCGGGATATTCTTTAAGAAACTTTTGCAGTTGAAATCGATAAATATGCAAACTACCTTGTTGACCTTCTATTAGAATTTTAAGCAGCTTCAAATTGTCGGTAAAAGAATTCTCAGGGTTATTTACAATGCTGGTATTCAATACAACGGTAGCACTGTCGAAGTGGTGCTTTTTATAAAGATCGTATGCTACTTTGTAATCTTTTTGCATTTGCTCAGCTAGCGCGTCATTTTCTTGTTTATAGTTGGGGTTCAGCAGTGTTTTAGTAAAATCGGAATGAGGAAAGTTGTTTACCAATAGATCCCGGTATTCTTGTGATTTGGGGTCTTTGAATCCTTCATAAATCAAATAAAGTTGATAGAGCACTTCAGGTTTGTAATTCGTATTGGGGTAACGGTCTATCATAGTTACGAACGTCTCCGCGGCATTGGTTTTTTCCAGTAACTGAAAGTTGTAGATATTTCCCAGATTATAATGGGCGATCTCTACTAAAGAATCGGCCATTTCTTGTTGTTCTTTGGAAAAAGGTATGGTTTCATAGTAGGCGGTTTTTTGAGCAGCGCGCAAATCTTCAATCTTTGCCTCTTCCACGACTTCGCCGTCGATAGTGTCTGAAATGGCAAGTTCGGTGGTAGTGGTGATTGACGCTTCTTTGTTGGACCTCCTCCAATGATCTTCTAGGGTTCGGTTGCCCCATCTGCGAATAAATTCTGACTGGCCTGAACTGAGGGCAGAGGTATTATAAAAATACCAAGTTGCACCGCTTTGGGTAGGGTTAAAAGTGGTTTCTTCTTTCGTGATTCGTCGAGAAGCACGAATGTCCAACTCCTTCTGTTTTTCTTCCTCTGCAATTCGTATGCGTTCTTCCTTTATGATCACTGAATCTAACAAGGCACTAAGACTTAGGCTGTCCATGGCAGCTAGTTGTAGCAGGCTGTCTTGCAACTGTATGGTGTTTAATTGATCTACAAACTCTGCCAGAATGGACTGCCGCTCCTGTATTGCTAAGTAGTCGGGTTCATCTTGTGGTAATACTGCCATAGTACTGTCGTAATACGCTTTAGCTTTAGAATAGTCTTTGAGCGTATCATAGTTGATCAAACCGAGCTTTAAATAGGAGTAGGCCTTTTGGCGGTTGTTTCCGACACTGGACGCCACCGATGACTCATAATAATCAATGGCTAAATCCAGCTCCTGCTGCTTCATTTCAAACTCCGCCATCTCATAATATATCTTATCCTTGAATTCTTTGTTTTTTGAGTCTTTTAGAATCTTCAGATAATATTTACGGACTTTTTTTAGATCATTGCTACGGGCCAATTCAAAAACTTGGGCCATGTTAAGACTTGCATAGAAGGACAATTCATAGTTGGGGTTGCTCTTTATACAATTGCGATAATTATTATGTGCCTCTGCATCAAAGCCCAGTTCTTGATAAACCTGGCCAATGATGAAGTAGACCTTGGCACTGCCTTCATTGGGAGTCATTAACGCTACCGCTGCTACTAGGTTTTGAACCATGTTATTCAAATCTTCCCGGGTTTGATAAAGATAGGCGCGAGTCAAGTAAAGCTGTTGGAGGTTGTTTTTATTAAGTTCTTTTTTGTTTAGAAAATCCGAAACCGCAATAGCATTATTGATTTCCCCATAGTCGATGTAGGTACGCATCAAAGCCACTAAACCATTGTGGTTGGCATCTTGATCGTCTTTGCTTATTCCGTTAACATATTTGAACGTTTTGATAGCGTCTTCAAACTTGCTATCATAGAAATTGGCTTTACCAATGATTACATAGCTGTCATCTACCCAATCGCTGTTCTTATGAAATTGAATGGCAATTGCCGCTTTCTTAATGCATTCATCCAGCTGCGCTTGCACGCTGTTGACAACGGTGGTATCTACAGGAGGGAATATTTCTAATATCCGGTTGTAATTGGGTTGGTAACTGTCTTCCACAGCCTGTTGCACCTCCATAAGCCTTAGGTTGGCATAGAAGTAAGCATTGTAATGGGCCGTAAGATTGTGATAAGTTTTACTTACTAAAGTATCCTTTTCAGAGCTACAGCCTAGAAAAGACAGGGCCAAAAAAACAAATGTAACCGCCAATGACAGTTGCTTATTTCGTTTCAAAATTGAAATCATTACTTTTTATGAAACGCAAAAAATGAATATTTAATACAATAATGTTTATTCAAATACCTATTTATAACATAATTTTATAACAACTAATCAAAATAGGCTCTTGGGTGCTAAATCAAAATTAGCTGGTAAACTATTTAATCGCTTTTTGCTGATTATCCGAAATGAGGAGAATTTCGCCGAAAAATCCACTTTCAGTTTTACCTATGCGAAGTTAATAGTTTTTATTCTAACTCTGATGATGGTATTTATGCTAATTAGCCTGTTGTTAGTGAAAACTTTGCTCGCTCAGTGGTTTGACCCGGAACATCAAGAACTAGAGGCAAATAAGCGATTGATTAAATTGTCCACTGCGGTGGACAGTCTGGCCATTGAAGTCAATAAGAAGGACCAATTTATTGATAACCTAACCACAATCATTAGGGGAGATGATACCTTGAGTTATGAAACCACCGTTTCCAATCAACAATTGAGTACGCTAAATCGGGAGATTGATTTGGATAACCTGCCTCCCATTGACTCTCAATTTCGCAAGGAATTTGAGGAGGGTGGAGATATCTTATTGGATTTGGAATCGGTATCCTCTTCAGAACTCCAGGAGTTCTTTTTATTTTCTCCTATTTCGGGGATTGTACTCTCCCCCTACAACGCC
>JAJCYK010000184.1 GCA_029262935.1 Cytophagales bacterium
TTAAACCTTGGATGTGCTGGGCGTTAATTTCATAGTTGGCAATCAAGTCTTCTTTACCGTAGGAAGCTGCCAGGTCGATACCGTTGTCCTTTAGCCAGTAATATCCTGAAATCAACAAAAGTAGTGCGATGAGTCCAGCAACAATTAGTTTCTTTATTTGCATTTAATTACTTTATGGAAAAGCATTTATGGATGTGAATATTCCCCGATTGATGACATGGATCGTTCATTCTAAGTCTAAATATCCGTTTATTTGCCCTTCCATTGTAGCGCTGTGTACCTAAATTTTTAAAAATATGCCTACCTGCAGAGAATGTAAACAAGAAGTAACTGATCAAGATTCCAAATGTACTCAATGTGGAGCCCGTTATCCAGCTATACAAACTTGGGACGGCTGGGGTTATGAATACAAAAGCAAGGCTTCCTTACTTGGACTGCCCTTGGTCCACATTTCGTTTAAATATGGACCCAACCAAAGACCTGTACCAGCAGTAGGCATTCTTTCTGTTGGACAGTTTGGTATGGGAATCATCAATGTGTCTCAATTTGGCATTGGGGTTTTTAGCTTGAGTCAATTTACCATAGCCGGTTATGCAGTAACGCAGGTAGGGGCGGCTTTTTCTTTGGTAGCTCAAGTTGGGTTATATGTTGACGAAGGATATGGGCAAGTAGTAAAAAGTGCGGCGGAAGTGTTTGGTGGATTTTAAAAACGCCAGATCATTGGTTCCTCAGAGCTACTGGGTAAACCGGATCAATTCTTTTGCGCTTACCCAAACCCGTCCTTGAGGATCAAATCCTAACGTACTGGTATCCCAATGATCAAATCCTAAATGATAACTGCAAAAGTCTGAAAAGCGCTCTCCAATTAACTTTCTTAACCCCAGCCGGGTTGCCACCCACAAGTTACCCTCAGTATCCCATACCAATTCCGTAATGTTACTATAGGGCATATTGAAATCAATCATGTCCAAGGCTTCAAACTGATTACCAGCAATTTTGTAACGCAATAATTGATAGTCGCTACTTATCCAAGCATTGCCTTGCTGGTCTGTAACGATGTTGGTAAGTGTTTGATTCGGCAAGGATGCGTTTTCAAAATTAAATATTTGGAATTGGTGGTCTCCAGGGTCCAGGATGAAACTCTTGCCTAAAAGAATAAACATGTTTCCGGCGGTTCCCGGGGCTAATTTGGGCACAGACCCTGCTGGTAAATCGGAATTGTTTTCATTGAACACCTCAAAAGTGCCGTCGGATTTTTCTATAGCCAGCTCTCCTTGAAAGGTGGCTAACCATAGACGGTTGTTTGTGTCAAAGCTTAAGGCACTAATATTGATATTTGGCAAGGTTGGATTTTGCTCACTTTGATAAACCAGGGTAAAACTCAAAGCCCCATCATGCTTCCAAATATAGTTTTGACCCTCTATGTTGTTTGCTACCCACAAAGCTCCATTTTGATCCACCGCCAAAGCGTTTCCGAACCCGGCTTGAAAGTTGGAATTGGTATTGTTAACGGCCTGAATAACTTCTGAGCTGTTCAGTATAAATAAGTTTTGAAAGGTACTAATCCAGAAGACATCCTGCCCATCAGCCAAAAATTGGCGCGGCGTATTAAAGCCATCCGTGTTAAATTCTGGGAAAAAATCTAAAGACAAAGCTGATGATTCGTCTATCCAACAAGGCGGGTCGGTAAACTCATCAAATAGCTCGGAAAGGTAATAATCCCTTTTGTAGGATAGATTAACGTCCAAAAATTCATAAAAAGCGTAAAGTCCCGGCGATTTGGTACGCATAATACTTGCAAAATCTCCGTTGGGTAAAACATCATCCTGGTGTGGTCTACCCAGTAGGCAATGACCAAACTCATGGAAAATAACTTCCTCTCGTATCATATCACCGTTGGACCACCAATTCTTCGTAGTGTCAAGTCGAATCAAGGGGGTGGTCAGACCACCATTGGTACAGGTTCCAGCCACGTCCTCATCTTCATCGGTCAAAAGGCCTATTTCTACAACTAGATTCGTCACGTTAAGTGAAATTCCTCTGGCGGCTGCTTCTTGCACAAACCGCTCTACAAAGGGCTCTATAGCAGCAGGTACCTGATAGACATCAATAGGGTCAGTATCGGTGTCGCATGAAAAAGTGGTAAGGGCCAAAGCAATGCTTAGGGCGATCTTGTTAACAATAGGGCTAAAGTTTTTCATAGTCCGGTTTGCGGGCATACAATTTAATCTATTCCAGACTAATTTCACTGATTAGGCCCTTACCTAAGGTAAGAGGAGTCATTTTAGTTGATTTTCAAGGATTAACAAGGCCTTGCCTTCCCCCCGCATCTGTCGTAATTTGTCTTTGTGCTCGATAGCCATGCCCAAAGAGAGGTAACCTGCCCCTAGAGCAATATCTTGGTCTCCATCCAAATCATAATCTCCAATGTCTAAGGTCATCCAACGCCCTTGAAAGGTCTCCGGATGGGTAAAAGCACGAAAATTAAGGTTCCCTTGGTTTTCCAAGTAAACAAATTGCTCGGGTTGTGCTTCGAAGAAGTCTGGAAAAAACGCACTGGCCGCGATGTCCAAATCCCCATCAGCATCAAAATCATATGCCTTGGCAAAGTGCGCTCCATACATAGGATAGAAGAATTCCTCAGTAAAGTTATTTTTTCCGTCGTTCATATAAATACGGAAGCCGTGGTAATTTTTTAGCGTATTATAAGGGTCTGCATCGGTATCTCCATTGGTTACCAAAAGATCCATATGCCCATCTGAATTAAAATCTTGCAACTCAAAGTAGGTGTGACCATAGGCCGAAT
>JAJCYK010000185.1 GCA_029262935.1 Cytophagales bacterium
CAATAGCTAAATAGTTCTCAATAAGTCTTTCATAAAATGATCAAAGCATCCAATCTTACGTTGGCTATAGTATTATTAAGCCTGGCCTGCTGCACAAACTCCACCACAGATTCCCCTTCAGAGTCCTTAGTGTCATCTGTCTCTCAAAGTTCTGCTAACGAGGAGCTTCAGACCTTTACCAAATATGTTGATGAATCAGGGAATATTAGAGTACCTGCTGATTATCGCGATTGGGTGCACTTGGGCACTTGGTCATTGGCAAATAACAACGAACCTGGTGCTGGTGGCATCCATGTGGTTTATACCCAAAAGGGTGTGGCTGAGCACTATGAAAAAACGGGAGAATTCATGGATGGGGCAATATTAGTAAAGGAATTGCTGGGGGCTCAAACAGAATCTCTAAGTACGGGAATTGCGAGTAGTGCCAAAGACGTGTCCGGGTATTTTGTGATGGTTAAAGACACTAAAGGTCGTTTTGCTGACAACCCCTTATGGGGCGATGGCTGGGGCTGGGCTTACTTTGAAGTTGCAGATTTAATTAAAACGACATCCACCAATTTCAAAACTGATTGCTTGGGCTGTCATGTGCCTGTAAAAGAGAATGACTGGGTCTTTGTGCAGGGGTATCCTCGCCTGAATTAGAAAATGGTGTTCAATGCTATAGGTGGACCTTATGCAATTGACGGTATTTCTTAGGTGCTTCTCCCGCGTGCTTCGTAAAAAACCGAGTAAAATAAGCAGGGTCGCTAAACCCAAGTTCGTAAGCAACCTCTTTCACACTTCTGGCACTATAAATCATGGATCGTTTTGCCTCTAGGATCAACCGCTTTTTTATTAAGGAACTGGGTGAACGGGCACCCAGTTTTTGCAATCTTTTGGTTAGTGACTTCGGAGACAGATGGAGCAGTTTTGCATAGTCCGTTACCGCGTGTTTCTCCTTGAAATGTATTTCGACTAATTGGCTGAATTTTCTTAAAACCTGGTCATCCTGCTCATTCAAGTTAAAAATCTTGGAATACCTTGTTTTCCGAAACCGCACCGTTTGTATGATAAATAAGGCCAAGTATGTTTTTAACAAATCGGAATGAGCTGAGCCAGGGTTTTGAAATTCGAACATCAATTTATCTACGATCTCTTGTATCCCCTGGGAATCGGTTGCTGTGATCTCCAAAATCGGATTCTCAAAAATATTGTTGAACAGCACACCATTACAGGAAATTTCCTTATCGTGTTTGTCAATGCAATAGAAATCTTGCTGAAAGGAAATGTTGTATCCTTCCTTAATTTTTTCGGACATAATAGTAAATACTTGTCCGGGTGTGAGGAAAATCAGAGATTCGTCTTCTACCAGATAGGTTTCAAAGTCAATCATGTATTCTGCCTTGCCCTTCTTAATCCAAAAAATCCGATAGGCGTCGACTAAGTCCGATTGGTTAAAGACACAGGCTTTGTGCCACTTTATGTCCTCTATGGTAAATAAGGGCCGGTCGGTGAGTACAGGCCCGTTAAACTGGTATGAACTTACTTTTTGTAATGTCACAGGAGCAAGTCTAAGTATTATTGGTTAATCACTAATTTGATCGACGACTTTTAGCATCTTCAAAGGAAGTTATGGGATTTATTTTAATAATTGCAATTTAAACTTTAGGAATAGGGAATGAGGTATTAAAGAAGACATCCATGGGTTAAGCGTATGGGGCAAAACATTAATTAAAATCCCTCCTCAGTGGTAACCGAGGAGAGATTTTGGGGTACTGCCTACTCAAATGGGGCAAAGCAAATAACGCAGCATCCCATGTGGACTACAATCAATTACCACCCCCTATATTGTGCGGGTTTGATTCCGTTTAATCTTAAGTAGGTAGTGGCTTGCCCTCGGTGGTGTGTTAAATGATCTCTGGAAAAAACGAAGATCTGCTCATATGACTTGGTGGGTGACCCCGGTATAAAACTAAAAGTAAAAGACTTCTTTAAATCCTTTTCGCTCATATCAGCCATCATAACCATCATGTTGTCAAATTCCTGAGCAACCAAATCAATAATGGCTTGTTTACTCATATCAGACTTTTCCAACTGCGCTACCGCAGGAAATTCTTGCTCAATAGTGGTAAAGGTTCCCTTAAGTACCTTTTGTTGTAATTGAAAGGAGCCTGCCAAGTGCTTAAAGAGCTCACCATAGGACCGCACTTCTTCGTCAGGTCTGTAGTTAAAATTTTCCTCAGGCATAAGGTTTAGTAATTCCAGGGTGTAGGTTTTTTGATTACCCATTATGGTCACCATCTCTTCACCAAAAGCAGTTTTAGCCTTTACCTTTGGTTCGTGGTCTTTATTAGTAAATCCAGTGGATACAATGAAACCAAGGACAGCTATGGCGGTAATAAATAGATTTTTCATGACTTGTTTAAAATTGATTGAACATGTAACTCAATTTCTCAACGGGACAGCTCGGTCCGAGGTCATTATTTCTTGAAGTAAGAAGTACGGGATTAGAAAGTCGTACTTCTTTGACTAGGATTGTAGGGTAATTAAATCTTCTGGAAGGCTTTGGCCGGTTTTAAAATATTCTCTGGGAGCATGATTGGTGAGTTTTTTAAAAGCAGTATAAAAGGTGGTTTTTGAATTAAACCCGACTTCTTCAGCTATCGCCAGGTAGGTGTAATTATGATGACCTTCCTCTTTTACCAACCGTATAAATTCCTGTATGCGGTAGGCATTAATGAAATCAAAGAAATTCTTGCCGAATCCTTCGTTGATTACCCGTGAAATATTAGAAGTATTGGTTTTGGCCATTGTTGCCAATTCCGATTTAGTAAGTTTGGGGTTCAAAAAGGGTTTTTCTGCTTGCATCAATTGGTCCAGCCGCTTACCCATTTGATGAATATCTTGACTACTTAGGTTGGAGCCCTGATACTTTTTAGAAGATACCGCCAATTTAAAAAGCTCCGGTTGCTTTACTGCAAAGAACCCCATCACATAAACCAAGATGGTAAGCCCAACCCATATGATTTTATAAGCAAAGAAGTTAGGTGCATCCCCAGCAAATAAAGTAGTCAACAAGGCATAACCCCAGACTACTAAGCAGGCTACGATTAACCCTAATAATAAGTGTAAATAAGATATCCGGGCATCGAAAGATAAATTTTCCCTGCTTTCTTTTTGGTAAATAAACAATTTGCGATAGCTCAACCAGGAGTATATGCCGCTATGTATAATGCCCAGCATTAAGATGCCATACATGGGTTTCATTAGAACCCCACTGGATATCATTTCCCACAGGGCTTCTGAGGAGCGGCAGCCCACTAAAATCATGTAGGTATAATGTGCCCCGGCCACCAGCAAATGAGGCCATATTTTGATTTTCTCACTAGTGAGTAATTGGCTTACATAAAAGTACAGTATGGGCCCAAATAAAAACAGCACAATATCCGGCAGCATAAGTACTTGGGGGTAATCTTGTAGAATGATGTCCTTGAACGTCACTCTACCCAAGAGCGCCACAGTAATAATGACGATAAGCATGGACAGATAGCGGTTTGCTCCTTTGTTGCGGTCCTTGATGGAATTGATAGCAAACAGCAAAAAAACGCCGTGCAAGGCCCCGCCAATAAGTATGATGTTAAACCAATCTAATGCAATCACTAGTAGGATACCGTTTAACCTGTATACGTGGGGTTAAAAAGAAGGGTTAATTATCGCCGTCGAATTTTCAGAGGACCATTGATTTATTGCTTTATTTTGGTTTGCAAACACTGTCTTAAAAGCAAGTAATTCTTGTATATTGATTAGCTTTCAAAAGTATCTAGAGACTATTTCTGGATTATTCAAATCTTGTAATTTAGTATTGGTTCTTTGTGATGCTTACTTTATTTGTACTAACTTCTACTTAGCACCTGTTAAACCAATAGCTCTCATCGATAAAAAAA
Organism: Cytophagales bacterium; assembly: GCA_029262935.1. GTDB lineage: Bacteria > Bacteroidota > Bacteroidia > Cytophagales > Cyclobacteriaceae > JAJCYK01. The sequence continues at coordinate 3,924 of JAJCYK010000185.1, forward strand.
CAGTTGATCTTTTTGTTTAAATGAACATATTCAATTTCAATCGCAGTCCTAATAGGTATCAAATCAATTCAGAAGATCGAGAATGGACTGAGGATTCTTTCAAATGGCTAATAGACGTTTACGGTGAATTACCCTTAGATGCAGATCAATTAACAGTAAATGAACAGTCCTTTCCTATATCTTTTAGTCAAGAAAGACCTACTGTACAAAGCCTAATTAATGACCTATGTGAAATATTAGGGGTAGATCAAGAAAAGGTTACCTACGAATTTTTGGAGGATATGCGCGACAGTGGGCTTCCCTATGAAATTGAAGGACAATTGTTTGAGTGTGAAACAGTAATTGGTATTGATGAATATAAAATTTACATGGCCCATAGTTTACGGGATCATACCGATCGCTTGTTATTTAATCTGGCCTATGAATTTATTAAAATCCGGTTGTCAGAAGATAAATTAGAATATAATACCGGAGATGATACTGACCTGTTCATCTATGTGGCTGGGGTTTACTTGGGGCTGGGGGTGATATTAGTACAAAACCTGGAGGACATTGGCCGGAGTAACGATGGATTATGGGAGACCAAATGGCGTTATGTGGCTGAGATCCCCAAAGAAGTTGTGGTTTTTGGCCTGGCATTGTTTGCACATTTGTCATATCAAACAAGTCCTTATTGGAAACAACACCTTTCTCGGGATAAACAGACTTTACTTGTCGGCGCCTTAGATTATCTTAAGGATCATCCCAGTCCTTCCTGGGATGAAAACCGAGCACAGACTATTAAGTTATTTGAAGAATCCGACAACCATTTCCAGCAGGGTGAGTTTCAGGAAGCTATCAATCATATGCAGGGAGCGCTTTTCCTTGCACCTGATAACTTCACTAAATCAAACGCTAATAACAATATTGGATACTATCACGTCTTTTTGGGAAATCTTCAAGAGGCTATTGAAAATCTCCAGCAGGCTTTAGCTCTTGACCCGGAGTTTGCATTTGCCAACGACAATCTGGGATACGCCCTAGTTTTGTCCGGAGAACTGGCTGCAGGTAAAAAATTCCTGGATAAGGCCATCACAAGCAACGAAAATGATATGGCATGCTCCCATAGAAATCAAGGGCTCTATTACCAAAATTTGGGCGATTTTAAGGAAGCAGAAAAACACTATCGCATATCTTTTGAATCTACTGATGATCCTATAGACTTTCTGGAGTACCACTTTGCTGAGTTGCTCTATTTACAGCATAAGGAAGGGGAAGCGTTGAAGTATTTGCAACGAGCAGTAGCACGGCAAGAACCTAGAGCTATAAAATTGTTTATGGAAAAAGGTTCGATTTGAATGCTAAGGCTGCAACCGTATTTGGCCCTTCATAATTACATGTAGGCTACAGAAATAATCTTCATCATCGACAAATGTCCGCGTCCAGGACGCTCCGGGTTTTAAAGGACCCGAAGTCCAGGCTTTACTAGTTTCCTCAGTAACATCGTGATCCACCAAGTCACGATTGACAAAGACAATAGAGGTTCCTTTCTCAATGGTAATAATGGAAGGATGGAACTGCATTTGCCTAATTTCTACCGTATCTGAGACTACTTTTTGGCTAACTTCCTTTTGACGAGAATCAGGGGCACTACAGCCAACAACAACTACCAAAATCATCCAAACTGTAGCACCCCAATATTTTAATTGGCTCTCCTTAATCACTAAAACTCCTTTTGCACCATTTCAGCATGTTGTAAATGTGCCTCTAGAGCTGGCAATATGGCTTCTAGTAATCCCTTCAACTCTGCATTGCTGGCTTGAGGAATTAATAAATCCCGTACGGCGCCAATTACAGCTTTGTGATAAGCCACTTCATTGTCGATGTATGCTTTGTTAAAGGCCTTACCCTTGGCCGCCATCAAAGCATGCTTGGTTGTTTTGGCCCCGTCCAACAAGGACTGGCTTACCGCATTTTCTTGGGGCGTTACTCCCAACTTTGTAACCAATTCCGTGGCCTGATCAATGACACCTTTGTGGTCGCGGGCCATGGTTTCAGCAAAATTCAAGATCTCTTTGTTTTTTGACCTCTCTTGAGCAATAGCTGCATATTCTAAATCAATTTGATTTGCTACCACTCCTACATGGGCAATTTCGGAATCCGTTAGTTTGGGGCTGTCCTGTGCGTGAGCCGGCAAAAGTACCAGGCAACTAAAAATCAATAGTAACTGATACTTCAGATTAGCAAGTGTGTTAATAATACTCATGTGTTCGTTTTGTTTAGTTTCATACTTTACTGTTTGATATTAGAAATCCCCCGGGGTTACAAAATCCTTGCAATTTATCCGCAATTATATCCCCGACACGCAGCTCAATTTGTCAGCGTCGCTACTGTATGGAGCTTGCTATAATTAGTATCTTTGGCGCTGACAAAATCAATCCCTGACTAAATGGTATC
>JAJCYK010000186.1 GCA_029262935.1 Cytophagales bacterium
CAGGAGGTATGTCTTTTTAAACAGTGCACTTTTCGCTGTACTCTCCTCAAACGACCACTCCTTTGCTGGACCACGTGAGTTAATTCATGGGCCAACAGTCGTTTACCGTTACTGGTGTCAGGATTATATTTCCCGGAATTAAAGTATACATCTTTCCCGTGTGTAAAGGCCTGTGAATTTAATTCCTTGTTCATTTCCACCGATCGCTGATCCGTATGAATGTTCACATCACTAAAATCAACCCCAAATTTAGTGCCCATTTCTGATTGCACATTAGGCGCTAGTGCCCTTCCTTTTCCTTTAGACTGATTAATGGTATTTGATACCTGAGCGCTAGCCGTGTTACCTGAGCCTTCGGATTTACTTTGCACAGGTATCTCCTCTTCCTCCGTCTGTTCCGGCTCCTCTTTATGCATTTCCTGTACAGGCATCTCCTCTTCCTCCTTGCCAGTCATAGACTGTACCTCAGGCATTTCTTCCTCCTCCTTACCCTCCATGGATTGTACCTCGGGAATTTCCTCCTTTTCTTCTTCCATGGAAGTTTCCGGTTTTTCTTGCACCAATTTGTCTTCTTCCATTCGCTGTTCGGCGGTACCTAGTTTTTCGTCCTCCAGTGGAGTTGCCAGACTTTCCCTTTGAATAGAACTAATTTCCTTTTGTTGAATAGCCCCTTGACTGCCGGAATTGTTTACCACGGCATCGGCCATGGCATCTGCCTCTTGCTCGTATTTGTCCCCGGGTTTACCTACGGTAAGTCCTTTTCTTTGAAAGAATGATTCCTCCTTCTTCTGAACGGGCTGGTCATTATTTTTGGAAAAAAAAGGTTGCTCATTAGCCTCTTGCGGCTGTGGATTTCGGTGGCGGCGGTAAGATTTCGTAGTCATGATTGCATCTCGGTTTGTGGTACGTGACTCTGAGCGAATTCGACCAGGTCTACAAAATCAAATTTACCGGTATTGCGGCCGATTTCTGGTTTCCATTTAGGGTGTAACACCTGAAAGGAATACGGATCGCAGTTAAGAATACTTAAGAAACATTCAAGCAAAATACGACTACCCACCGGACCTAAATGCTCGCCTTCATGCCCTAATACCTCAGCTTCCTTAAGTACATAATACCATAAGGGCGTACCATCCAAGTGCGCGGTCTCTTTAATCTTTATTGGCTCCACACACATGCGGCGCGCTATATCTTCGCCCGAAGCTAATCCGTAGACCACTCCTCTCCTTAAATTTCTAAAAGGCAACGACCGTTCATATTTATCCGACGACTTAATGAATGGTATGTCATGAAAAATCTTGCCGATCTTAGTATCGATCAGCCGGGCATACTCTACTTTTCCATCTTCAAAGTCAAACAGATAGTGCCAGTCCAAGTATTCTTCCATTTTCTGGAATGCTCCCAGTTCAAACAAGTTCTTTTCGGTATGCTCATTGATACGATTATTTTCCCGGGTCTGAGAATGACCCGTACGGAAGGCAGCACCAGTAAACTCTAAAGGTAAATATGTCGGATGATTAAAATACTTAGGACCATGACAAAGTATGTCTTCAAATACTGTCCAGTCTGTTACTTTATACAAATAATCGTGTAGAATCAACCATTGATAGTGCCAAATGACTTGTTTACGGGCTTCCTTAAATAAATCGCGAGAAGCACATTGATCTTTGATTTTTTCTACCATTCGGTTATGAAACCTCATAAAAAGCACTTGCATTTGGGACACAATTATGTTCTCGTCATTACGGGCATCCGGGATAATGGCTTTTCCCTGAGCATTACGTGGCAAATCAAACCAGGTATCACCCTCAAACTCGCAAGCCTCTCCCAACAGTAATTTGTTACGGTCATTGACGTCGTAAAGAAAGTCCTGACTCCATTGTCCATAAAGACAGTCCAAATCCAAACGTAAGGTGCGGTCGTTTACGTAGGTCTCTGATTGATTATACCCCCGGAAACGGGAAGTGACTTCAAAGGTTAGATCATGCGCTAAATATTGACCAAAAATGGCCAGGCCATTAGTGATGCACTCGCTGTCCTGACATTTCCAGTCATAATCGATCATAGTTTCTGACAATTCCTTAAGGTCCCGATTACTTAGAATCAGCGGTTTTAGTTCTGGAAAAAGCTTTCCGTAATTCTTTTTATCGTCTAAATGATACTCGGTTTTTTGAAGACTTTGCATGACAGTATTTGTTTATAGCTTGCTAATATTTATGATAGTACTACCTATTTGTAACCCTTACTTTTATCCGTAGTTAAAGCAACGTTAGCCACGGCAGAATCAACCATAACAGTATGGTAATGAAGTATATAGCGGTCTCAGCTTCAGTTTTACCCCAACCCTTGGAGCTTGTAGGTCTACCTGATATATTCGGTTTATTTTTAGTTTTCAATAGTGAATAAGGACCGTTTAGTGCCCCGTTTAGAGATTCCGCTGATTCTTCCGCCATCTTTTTGGCCTCCATTATACGGGCATACTCCCTAAAAGTATTGCAAACTTGAATGTTACGTCGCTCCCAACGATAAATGAAGTAGGTAACCCAAGCCCCAAATAATCCCAGTAGCAAAAGGCCCCAGAATGAAAATTGGTGGCTTTCAAACCAGGAAATAGTCACTGCGACCCAAGAAGCCGTAGGCACCAATCCCAGTAATTTAAAACTGATAGCATCGGTCTCAGTAATTTTCTTACAGATCTCCTGATAGATAACCTTATCATCCAGAGTATTTATATTGAGGTTATAATTTTCTTGTTTCATGGCCGTATGCGATGGAGAAATTCCAAACCTAACTCTGAGTAATCCTGCGCCCCGTGACTGCGAGGGTCAAATCTAAAAATGTCCGTACCCTGTTCTTGAGCTTGAGCCAGCGCGATATTGCTACGAATCCTGGTCGAGAATACCTTATTCTTATACGTCTCTTGAAGATCAGATAATACGCGGCGATTCATATTTTTACGGTGGTCGAATTTGGTTAATAAATACCCCAGGACTTCAATTTCGGGGTTAAGCTGACCCTTGATCTGGTCAAAAGATTTCATAAAGCTTTCTACTCCTTTCAAGGGTAGAAACTCCGCTTGTAATGGCATCAGCACATAATCTGAGGCGGTAACAGCATTTACAGTCAACATGCCCAAAGCAGGGGGGCAATCGATTAATACAAAATCATAATTACCACTAATGGGTTTTAATAACTGCTGCAATAATTTTTCCCGGCCAAAGATGCTTACTAACTCCATTTCTGCGCTAGCTAAATCTAAAGAACTAGGTAGTAAATCCAATTCATTGACTGTAAGAATGGCTGATTCAATCTGCACCTCCTGTCCTTGTGCCAAACCCTTTAGTAAATGGTATATATTGGGTTCTGGAGCTTCAATCAAGCCCAAAGCCTGAGTTAAGTTAGCCTGAGGATCAAGGTCAATTAGTAGCACTTTTTTCCCTAAGCGCTGCAATATTGCCCCCAAATTAAGTGCAGTAGTAGTTTTACCAGAACCGCCCTTTTGAATAGCTATTGAGACAATGGTCATAATTGTGAAAATTATATTTTTCTCCCCCGTACCGGTTCTACGTCTAAAGCGCTGACTTTATTATCAACACCGGCAGCGGTATAAACAGCCACTACATCCAGTTTGTGAGAGCTTTCAATAACCAGAAATCCTTCGAAACCATGGATGCTGATGATATCAAATCGCTCTACATCCTTACAAGTGATACGATCCACTTCATCCGGCCCTAACTTGGAATCAAGGAATTTGGATATAACTCCAGGCGTAGCCAGTTTCATACGGAATTTGATATCCTTTTCCCAGGGATTGTGGACGTTAACCGCAGTCTGATAATTGCCAGGGACAAAGGCTCCGGAATCTTGAGAAGTGCCCGGAAGGCTGGAAGTACAAATAAATTTGACCGCATATTGGTAGCGGTATGAGCGATTGGTTTTAGATTTCATAGCTGGTTAATTAAAATTTTAAATGATTAATGGCTTATATTTCATGTCCTTCTCAATACAATAATTCTTGCCATTTTCAGGTTGCAATTTTATTAGGGCACAGGTGTTAAGAAGCGTCTTTGGGCAAACCCGATTTCTCCATTTATATCTACCGCCGCCCAGTTATGAGTGAACCCCATCACAAAAATGTGATCTCCTCTGCGCAATCTGTGAATAGGGCTGCTACTCATTGAAGGCCTACCGCGTACATTAAGTACATAAGCCGGGGCAACTACTATCGCTTCATGGGGCTCCGGTTCAACCCGGGTCTCATTGATATAGACTGGTCCCAGATCTGGCGCTACATCAACATTGGCACGATCCTCCTCTGGCCTTAAACGACCAAGAATTCTCAGGACTCTATCTTCAAAGGATCTGCTTGGGATATGAGCGATTACCGCTGCATTAAACCTAGGAGTAATGCCAGATGTAACTACCTGATCATTCAAAAATGACCTGACTTCAGCATTTTCATTGTCTTGTAATATCCAGGCAATAGCCAGTAAGATTCTACCATCTGTTGCCGCACCTGCACTTGGGAATAAAGCCGAACTAGTTGACCCCCAGTTGAGCCATGGGGTATTCAAGTGACGCTTTATGGTATTCAGAGACATCCCGGCGCCATTTAAATAACTAATTAATTGGGGAGCCCGAGTGTGGTCCAATAATACCCAACCTTGCTCCATAACAAACCTTCCTACTTTAACATCTGTGTAAGAGGGAGTTCCCATTGTAGGTGTACTAAGGATGCGTGGGTACATATCCGCTGCAAGCGTTGGATGATTATTTACGTATGTCCCAAAATGTCCAGTAGATGTACCCCCAAATCCAGCCATAAAAAAAGGATCAACCATATGGCTTAATTTGTTTATCCTTACTAAATCCACACCAGCACCAACAGCCACCCCGTGCACTGCCTCTTTGGCAAATTCTAGAGAGACTTCATCCCACCAATCTGCTATTGGGGCTAAGCCAATTCTTGTGCGGAGTTGGTTAGCGGCTACTACTGGATTAGTAGCAGCCACTTCAACGGCAGCATTCATCAATCCTTGAGGCTCCCTACCCGTGGCTAAGTAAGAAACAGCATCTCCAAAAGCATCTGGGTCGAAGGTGTATTGAATAGCCAAATTACCGCTGGAATCGACTAGTGAATCTGCTCCTGCAAGGCCAACCGAGGCTCTAGCGCCTTGAACAGGCATACCTGACATTCCTCTGGAGGCTGCCACTCCTTCAGTAAAGGAAACCAAATTCTCATTGGCCGGATCCGATAAATGACTAGAGATTCCTGCTGCGTCTAAATCATTACCAGATGCGTCCTGCAGGGGAACGGGAGAAGCTCCTACCAAACAACCATCATATACTATGCGAGCCGTGGCTGGATCCATATTGTCCATCAGTGTTTCCAGCAATTGCTGAGTTTTAGCCCTTTGTACGGGGTCACTGATATCCATGCTATCAGGGTCAGAGTATTGGACTTCACCACTTTCATTTACTGAAGCCGTTCCAGTCCCAGCAAAAGTGACGGACTGACTACTTCCATGTCCAGAAATCAGGACTTGTGAAATTCTGTGAGTTCCACTGGCATCTGGAAATCCGTAATTGGCAGCAATATCAGGCACCAAACCAGAGATTTCATTAAGTGTTCCTTGACCCTCCAACATTAATACCAGCTTAGAGTTGTTGAGAATCAAGCTTTGATAAAGGGAAGCGCTATCTAAAAAGGCAGCGTTGTGATCAAGACCTGTGTACAACATCAGATATAATGGCTTGGAGTGGGAAGTATCATTATAATTCTGAACCAATTTGTCTAATGTACTTGTGTCAAAACGGTGTAAGTTTCGTACACGTCCCCATAAACTTATATAAGGTAATATACCAGGGCCACTTAGCAAGTTCAACATCATTTCGAATTCCGATACATTGCCATCCGCGCTAGTAATAGTTTGTTGTAAATGGGGCTCAAAGATGGCCATGTAGATCATTAATGGAATTATTAGCCCCTCATCTTTAACTCTTTCCAAATCAGATTCCAAAACGGTTACTTCTAGTACCTCGGGAACAAAAATTGTTTCTAGTTGCAGCAAAATGGTGCCAAGGGCTATGCGATCATTAAGTGCCCCACTCGCAGTTATTCGCACAGTATGGTGCCTACTATCTGTCCCTTTGCTGTAACCCTCCAAACTCCACCATTGTGTAGCAGATAATCCCCTTAGCTCACCTAGCTTGATATCACCTACTCCATCAAGAAAAGGTAGTTCACGATTCGCTTTAAATAACAGCATCCATAAGTCGTCACGGTCAAATGTAATGGAGTCCTCAACGAACCAATCGGCTTGTCGTTCTGTGTAGGTCTTAAATTCTTGCAAGGTGATACCCGTATTGGTTGCGGTTCCATCACCAAAAAGGTCTTCCTGTTCTAACCTGTCTTGTGTGGTAGGTACTACTGGATGTAATTGCAAACTTGAAATACCTCTCCCCTGTTGTACCGTATGGGTCAATTCATGCGCCAAAAGCTTTTTGCCTTCCGTAGTATTGGGATTATACTTTCCTTCATTAAAATAAATATCACTTCCGTGCGTAAAGGCTTGGGCACTTAAGTCTTGGTTCATTTGAACAGCTTCACTATCGGTATGGATGTTAACACTGCTAAAGTCAGATCCAAATCCACTTTCCATATCGCTGCGGGTATGGTCATCCAAAGCAGAGCCGGTCCCGGATTTACTATCCAGTTGTTGCTTTAGGCTGCCACCCTGGTGGCTGCTATCCTTAGTGCTTTCTTCTTTTTTCTGAACAATTTTTTCCGATCCTGTGAATGCAGTTAAGAACCCTCCGGTTACTTCGGCTCGGGTGCGGGTTCTTTCTTTAACTTCGCTAAAATTGCCACTGTTGCCGTCAATGGAAACGATGCTATCACCGTTTACCGCTTTAATGATACAATGGTGGGAGTTTTTATGGAAATAGCCTATGTCGCCGGGCTTGGGATCGTCAGTAGGTTCAAGGGTGCCATGCCGGGAGACTCCTTTTCCAGGTTCCCAATAACCCAAATCAATGCCCGCTTTTTTTATAGCGTAAACAGCAAAGACCCCGCACCAATGGGGAAATCCTTGTGTATTACTTTGTTGATGTTTTACATTCTCAATCACCTCGTCCGGCCAAGCGTCATTCGCAGCCAAATGAAAAATTTCCAATAAATGATCAGCACCTACCCGTCGCCCAGAACCGTCGTCTTTCCTGGCTTCAATTTTGCCCACCAATTTTTGGGCTTCCTTAACAATTCGTTCCCGAATGCCGCTTTCACTTGTACTACCCCCGCTCATCTGAATATGAGGGGCTCTTTTAAATAATATGGGGTAGTCGGTTTTTTCTCGTTCTTTTGTATTTGTATATTTTTGCACATCCGGTTCCTCTTGCGGGTCATCAGCACTATCAAATATGGGTTTCTTTTGGATCTCAGGTTGATCATCCGATAGTTCCTCGCTCT
>JAJCYK010000187.1 GCA_029262935.1 Cytophagales bacterium
CAAACCTGCCGGCAGGTTTGCGCTGGTGTATCCCATGGGTACCGTAAATGCCGGTTGTCCGGTATGCGGTGCTATTATCTGGCTATTATCACCGAGATACTGCGTTTCAAAATCCGTCAATAAAGCTGCGGGGTGATTCCAACTGGGATACACTAAAACATCCACTTGGGCCAAATCCATGGCATTTTCCACCGCTTCACGAAAGGCTATACGCAGCGGGTCGGTATAGGGGTCCCCACAGGGAATATCTCCCTGACTTCTTCCCTTATTATTGAGAAAATATTCCATACCAGCAAGGGCATATGGAGTAGGTGTGCCTGCAGCAATTAGCTGTTCCAGTGTATGCAGGGTATCCTGTTTGATATAAGTTTGTAAATGGTTCTCAATATCCTCACGAAATTCAGAACACCATTGATTCTGCTTTAAAGAATCAAAATTAACAATGTTTATGGAGTCCACAATTACTGCACCTGATGAGGACATGAGCAGCAGGGCATTTTCAAAAAGACTGTCAATTTCAGGGTGGGGGTCATCTGCACTTAAAGATCTTAATACCCCTATACGAGCCTTTCTTAAAGCATCTTTATTCAAGTATTGTCGATAGTTTGTGTCGATGCCTTGACCATGTTTAGTAAGACTATCAGTGGGGTCATAACCTGCAATGACCTCTAGCACCCGGGTAGCGTCTTCCACTGATCGACACATAGGACCACCAACGTCATTTCTGAGATACAAAGGTATAATACCAGAACGACTCGTTAACCCCATAGTGGACCGAAACCCCACCAAAGCATTATGAGATGAAGGCCCTCGAATGGAATTTCCAGTATCAGTGCCCAATCCAATAGCAGCAAAATTACAGGCCACAGCCGCGGCGGTACCACCACTAGATCCTGCGGGTACATACAGGAGGTTGTAGGGATTTCTAGTGGTCCCGGCAGTTGAACTATTGGTGTGCATGGGACTAAAAGCCCATTCTGCCATATTTGTTTTGCCAACTATGATAGCCCCCGCTTCGAGTAGTTGACGCACTTGATAAGCATCAGTTTCAGGGAGAAAATCTTTTAAAGCCACAGAGCCCCCAGTGGTGGGCATACCTTTTGTATGATAATTGTCCTTAACCACTAGGGGTATGCCATGTAAGGGCTTCAACACCCCGGTAGCCAAAAATAGACTGTCCAACTTCTTGGCTTGAGCCATGGCATTTGGATTAATATAGGTAATTGAGTTAATCCCGCTACTTTGATCCCAGGTAGCTATGCGATTCAAATAATACTCGACCAAGACTTCAACACTTAACTGTTTACTTTCATAGGCCCGATGTATTTGAGATACGGTAAGTTCATCAAAAGCCTCCAAGGGGTCAGGGACATTTTCGCTACTATTTTGACAAGTACCAAAGAATACCAAACAGAGGGAAAAGAGGGCAAATTGCTTCATCATTTATTAAGGGCCACGGATTTAGTAATTAATTCTGAAAGCACCTTTTCATCTACATCTTCCAATCTTTTAAGATACAAACAAGCCTTTCCGGTACTGTGTTTTCCTAGCTTTTTCATTAATGAAACGTGTTTTTTGAATCCTCCCATAATATATAAGGTAAGGTTTTGTTTGCGTGGAGAGAATCCGGCTAAAAACCAATCTCCTTCTCGGCCACTGGCGTACTTGTAATGATAGCTGCCATATCCCACAATGGATCCACCCCACATTTTAGGCGCTTCGCCCGTGATTTCCTTCATTAGTTTAGCCACTTTTTTGCTGTCAGCTCTTTTTACCGGGTCTTCAATGGAATTTAAGAAACTGGAAACACTGGCTTTATTGGGTTTGGTTTTAAGCTCACTCATAGTATTTGATTTAATGGCACCCGATTGTTACTCTTGGCAATTTTGATTGATCTTCTTTAAGATTGCTTGTAGCTGGCTTATTTCTTGAGCGGATACTCCCTGAGTCAATTGCGCACGGATACCTTCCACTATGGGATAAGCCTTTCGTAGTCGGCTACGTCCAGCACGGGTAAGATTAATTACTATGCGACGACGATCTTTGGGGTCATTCATTCTTTCAGTGAGGCCCTTTCTGCATAGTATATCTACAATTCGGGTGAGAGTGGGGCGGTCTTTTTGCATGGATTCTGCTAAGATTCCACTGGTTCCTTGACCCTCATGTTCTTCTAATATTTTAATAACACCCCATTGATCCAAAGTGATGTCCAATCCTTTTTTTATTAAAATCTCTGAGCTAAACCGCCGCATAAGACGCACGGTGTAGTTTAGATTATACCCTATTGATGTATTTATTTTCTTCAATGTTACCCTGGCTTTTGTTAATTAAAAATAGGCTTTATTTTTTAAATAGAAACAAATTAATATATTTAGTGTACGAAATATTGTTGTACTAAATAAAATCACATGAAGATTGCTGTAATTCTATTATTCTTAGGTTGTTTGACAAGCATGGAAACTTATGCACAAGAGGACCACCAGGCCATTAAGAAAATTATTGAGGGGTTAACCAAAGGGATTGACCAACAAAATGGCGCGATGATTAAAAATACTTTTAGGGAAAGTTCGGGGTTGTTTGCCACCAGAAAGGGAGAAGTAATGGCATTACCTTACACAGATTTTGCCGATTTACATGAGGCCAAAAAATTTGGAGGAAGGGATAGAACGGTAACGGTTCAAGATTTGGACGTAACAGATGGATTGGTGGCTTCAGCCAAAGTACTTGCTGAGGATCAAAAGGTGCATTATACGTACTACCTCACTTTTTCTAAGGTTGAGGGAAGTTGGTTGATACAAAGTTTCTTACAACATTCAAAAATGAAAGAATAGGAGTAAAACAAAGGGGCTCCTGTTAAGGTCCCCTTTGTTTTATTGATTTAATTTACTGGGGTTACTGTATAGCCAGCTTCTTTCAGCAGGTTGATTATTCCCTGCTCGCCTCCCAGGTGTGCGGCACCTACTCCAAAAAAGGTAGATTTGTACTGAGCCATTTCACCAATACGAGGTACCCACTTTTGATTGCGATCGTCCAACATCAATCGTTGTTCTTGTTCCGTATCTAAGAAGCGTAAAGTAAATTGATACACACCTTGTACATCTTCTTTAAGATATAAGTCCACCATTTCGGAGAATATGGATTGATTTCGATCTTCTTCATATAACATATCAACCACATCTTTGATTTGCTCACTATAGGGTATGTTATCGAATACCTGCATTTGTTCCGCTACCGTTTCCAGTCCCAGTATCTCTTTTTCTTGTTTTTTGGCCATACCAATAAATGTGCCTTCGAAACTCGCTGGTTGTCCGTTGATGTATTTGGTGTAAAGCATACTTGAAACCCCAAAAGGCTTCCAGGTGTTAAACATTTTTACACTTACACCCATCAAACTTTGTAACGTTTCATCCAATTTAGCATAGTCTTCCTCCTTCATAAGTTGATCCAAAGTTTGACTGTCTTTCATAGGCATATGCTGCATGATTGAGGTCTGTAGATCCGGAGCATCCATGTCTAATTCCAATACAATTTGTTGAGACGTTTTGAAGGCCTCCGCCACCTTTTCCTTAAGCTTGAATTGCTCTTGTGGTAGCAAATGCATGGTACCGAAGATATAGGAGGTTTGTATATGATCACCCTTTAGCTTCCATAAAAGACTTTGATCTTGGTCACTTTGAGCGGTTATTGTATGCCCAAAGGTCCATAAAGTGAGTAGAATAAATATGTTAGAAATTTTCATTTGTATAAGGTCTATTAAAAACTTTGTTCATTGGATCCACTACATTAGTCTCCTTTTGTAAGTCATTTATTACAAGATGTAATAATCAGCTGTTATTTTTTGTGCAGTAGCCGTTGGTTAGTTGGCCTTTGTATCGGAGACTTTTTGGATATCTCTTCTAGCAGTACAGCTGAGAAGGTCTTTTCCAATATGGTTAAGGTACGCGCTTTGGCGAACGGTTTAAAAGCATCTCCGCCCTGGGCCAAGATTTCTACGGTACCTATTGTATAGATGCCATCATCTTTTAATTTTTTGTTTCCCACTTTTGCCCACAGCAACCTTTGGCCTATGGGCTGATTTAAATCGTAAGCAGCTTGTAAACCAGATACTTGTAGTAACCCTCTCTCTAAACTAAAGGATTGCTCCAGAATTTCTTTAATCACTTTTCCACTCGCCTCAATCTGGTACACTTTATCTGTGAATGGGAACGCATCCAATACATCTCGTTTGAGTAGTTTTCCTGCAGGCAGGTCTTTACGTATGGCTCCAGGACTTATAAAACCAATGTCACTATGAGTAGCCTCTTTCAGCACATCAGCGAAAAGGTTACCCAGATCTGATTCTTCGTTATACTTACGATTCAAACGCATAGCGTTGTATCCGACTTCCTGATAAATGTCCGGAAATTGAGCCCGATATTGTTTTAACTTTTGACTAATAACGGGATGTGGTGGTAATTGATCACTGACAACGGGTATCAATTGACCTTGGTGAGATATTATGGTTTTTGAGTCGGTGTCGAAACTCAACTCTAAAAACCCTAAATAGTATCCTTGCCCATAAGTTTGCATAATAATAGTACCAGTTGTTGGATGTATCACGGGTTTTTCAGTGCCGGCGTCGGCATGTCCCGCCAACAATATGTCAATTCCCGGTACGGCACCTGCCAGGTTAATGTCTGCGTCAATATCTCTTTTTACCAGGGGGTCTTCATCATTGGTCTGCATGGGGGCTGTTTTTCCTTGATGGGTTAGGAGTACTATCAGGTCTACTTGACCTTTTAGCAGGTTTACATACTCAGCTACAATAGGCTGCGGTGCTCTAACTTCGATACCAGCGATGTTACTGGGTATCAAAGCGGTGGCGGCATCTTGTCCCAAGATTCCAATTACTCCAATACGCAGCCCACTTTTTTCTACTATGGTGTAAGGCTGTGCATAGGGGAGGTCTGTATCTTTGTAGAATAAATTGGCACCTAATACGGGAAAAGGGGCTCTTGATTTAACTTCAGCGAAGGTTTGCCATCCGTACTCAAATTCGTGATTCCCTATGCACATGGCATCGTATCCCATGGTGATCATCAATTCAAAGGGCAATACACCTTTAGTAAGCTTAGACAGGGTACCCGTAAATATGTCTCCAGAGTCAAAGAGAAACGTGCGCTCATTTAGATTCCTTAAGGAGTCAATAAGTGTAGCAATATGTGCTACTCCTCCAATGTGCTCAATATTAGGTTTCCAAAAAGCTTGAATGGGGTCATATGCACTCTCATAGTCATTTGTAAAGAGCAGGTTAACGGTGGTGACATCTTGGCTGAGTGAAGACAGGGGGGCACAAAAAAGAAATATCAGGATCAGTAGTGGGAATAATTTCATATATAAATCTTTAACATTAAATTAATAAAAAAGACCATAGGGATTGCGATTTATTAAAAGTCCAGTCCAATGGACTCGTATATCGCTGTTGACTTAATTTAAAAATGACTTTATGAATGTAGAAAGTGCTCTAAATATAATGGACTTGAAAAATTTGGCTCAGCAAAACCTACCACCTGAGGCGTATCAGTATTTAGTAGGAGGGGCGGATGATTTGCGAACCGTCAGTCGCAACCGGACTGCTTTTTCCAAATACAGCATCAGACCCAGGAGATTAGTAGATGTTAGCCGGATTGATACGACTGTGGAGTTGTTCGGCACTACCTGGAATAGCCCCATAGTAATTGCCCCATTAGGCTTGCAGGGCTTGTTTCACGCCCAAAGAGAAATTCCCACAGCAAAAGCTGCCGCTAATAAAGGACATTTGATGATTGCTTCGACTATTAGCCATGAACCTTTTCATCGAATTGCGGAGGCAAATGGGCAGCACCCTTGGCTTCAGCTATATCCTACCACGGACCGAAGCATAACGGAACGGCTCATACGCGATGCTGAAAAAGCCGGAGCCGGAGCCATAGCGCTAACAGTGGATGTACCCGTGCCAGGGAATCGGGAAAGCCATACAGAGGTGTTTTTGGGCAGCGTAAATGAGTCCTTAGGTAATTTGCAAGGCCTCAGCGACTCCCATACCTTTTTTGATCCCTCCTTGGACTGGGATTTTGTAACCTGGCTTAAAAATAAGACCCCGTTAAATGTATTAATTAAGGGCATCATGACCGAAGAAGACACCCTGTTGGCCCTAAAACACCAAGCGAATGGAGTGATTGTTTCCAATCACGGAGGGCGACAACTAGAAAGCGATTTGAGTACCATTGAATGTTTGGAAGAGGTGGTTTCCGCCAGTGAAGGAACAATCCCTGTACTTCTGGATGGAGGAGTTCGACGAGGTACTGACGTATTTAAGGCCTTGGCCCTTGGTGCTCGTGCCGTATGTATTGGTAGGGCTTTTTGTTATGGGTTGGCTGCAGGTGGCCAAGCAGGTGTGGAAAAGGCCTTAGCAATATTACAAAGTGAGTTGATAAGAGACATGCAAATAGCCGGCGCTGTTGGCTGCAAGCACATCACCCGAGATTATCTAACGTAAAAATTACGCTGCTTGATCTAAACTGTCATCAGAATCAATATTAGCTTGCGATTTAGCAAACATGTTGCCGATAGTAAGTCCTTGTACTATGATAGAGAATACCACGACGCAATAGGTAATGGTCACTATCAATTCCTTGTGTTGAAAGGGGGGAAGCGAAAGCGCTAAGGCAATACTGATGCCACCTCTAAGACCACCCCAGGTAAGTAACCTTACGGTTTTCTTTTCCATTTTATGACGGAACTTGAGCAGCCGCAAGGGTATACCCACACCCAATAATCGGCTGATCAACACCACCACAATGGCCATTAACCCGGCCATAAAATGATTGAATGGGAATACCACTACTACCATTTGTAGCCCGATTAGAATAAACAAAACGGCATTTAGTACTTCATCCACTAAATCCCAAAATTTGAGCACATAGTCGCCGGCCACATTTGCCAAAGATTTTTTCCGACCCTCATTGCCCACAAACAGTCCCATGACCACCATGGCTAGCGGGCCACTGATGTGGAGTTTTTGTGCCGTGACAGTACCTACGAGTACCATAGTTAAGGTTACTAAAACCTCTAACTGTATTTGAGAATTATCGATAACTTTTAAAAACTGAAACCCAGCATATCCTAAAATAATACCCAATCCGATTCCACCGATTACCTCTTGCCCAAAGAGGGCTAAAGCTTCCATAAATTGGAAGTTTTCCATACCCGCCTCAGAGATCTGAAAAATGGTTAGAAATACTACCACTCCAACACCGTCATTGAAAAGCGATTCACCGGAAAACTTAATTTCTAAGTTCTTAGATATTCGATATTCCTTGATCATGGCAAGTACCGCAATGGGGTCGGTCGGTGCTATTAGAGCGCCAAACAACAAGCAGTAAATAAAATCTAAGGGAACGCCTATTAATGGTAGCAAATAATACATGGCGGTAGCCGTAACCACCGTAGAAATCAGTACTCCCCCTGTAGCCAAGGTAAAAATGGGCCATTTCTCTTCAGCTAACTTTCGCAAGTTGATGTGCAAAGCGCTAGCAAAAAGTAAGAAGCTCAGCATGATATTTAGCAACACTTCGCTAAAGTCAACTTCTCTTATGATATTTTGAGCAATCTCTGTTATGTGTGGATAAAATAGCCCTATTAGCTCTATGGTCAACGACATGACCAAAGCCAGTATCATCATTCCTGTGGTGTAAGGGAGCTTTAATACCTTTAGATTGATAAATGTAAAGGCGGAAGCCAAAAAGATCAATAGCGTAAGTACTTCCAAAAATTTCATAACCTGTAAATCTCAAGCAAGTCTAAGAGATAATCCCTAGAATTGCCTAAGCATTTAACAGGCTAGCGAACGTATGTAGTGTTTTGGGTGAATTACTACAAAACAAGCCCCTGATCCCCTTACTTTAGGCCTAGTTTATCTTCAAGTAATTGAGTTTTTGAAGCATTTACAGAGGTCCTGGCATCTTGATTGGACAAGGTGTCCAACTCTATCAAGCTGGCAGGCTCGGTCTCCAGGCTGGAATTTGGTTGTTTTGACTGATGGGTAATTACCAGCAAAGCGATCATAACCACGTAGGGAGCCAAATTTTTAAAAAATCTAATATTCAAGCTATTAGTAGTTTGTATGTAAATAAATCAACAAAAATTATTTTGACGAAATGAAAATATTAGATAACCGGGTACCTCTTTTCGATTAATCTAACTTTTATGGCTACAAGCTTAGGAAGTAACCTCAACCCCTTTCCAAAATGCTACATAATCTTTAAAACCTTTAGCTGGCTCTTTGGGATCGGGATAGTACCACGCGGCATCCTCATTGGTTTCGCCATCCACTGCTAGAGAATAATAAGAAGCCTGTCCTTTCCAGGGGCAAATAGTGTGACTATTACTTTCTTTGAAAAACTCCTCATTGATGCTCTGGCGAGGAAAGTAATGATTTCCTTCGATCACAATCGTATCGTCACTTTCAGCCAATATTTGATTATTCCATAGTGCTTTCATCTGAATATTTCTTAGTTAACTTAGTTCCACATTGATTACAATAAGCGGCATCTCCCGTATGTCCCCGCCAACCGCATTGCTGACATTTTAGTCCGGACAAAGCTTTTTGACTTGAGGTCAGTTCTGCAGTGACGATTCCAGTAGGTACTGCTATAATGGCGTAGCCCATGATCATGATCACAGAGGCTAGTGTTTGCCCTAATATCGTTTGAGGTGCAATGTCTCCATAACCCACAGTGGTTAGTGTGACAATTGCCCAGTAAATACTTCTCGGAATACTGGTAAATCCGTTTTCTCCTCCTTCAATTAAATACATAAGGGTACCCATAATCACTACTATGGCGAATACTGCTCCCAGAAAAACCGTAATTTTGTGCCGACTAGCTTTTAAGGCAGCACTAAGTACACTGGCTTCCCCCATGTATCTGGTAAGCTTCAAAATGCGAAACACACGCAAAAGCCTTAACGCTCGAATGACTAACAGGTATTGGCCGCCAGTAAAGAACAATGCCAAATAAGTGGGGATCACTGATACTAGGTCGATAATACCAAAGAAGCTGGTTATGTAGTACATGGGTTTCCGAATGGAGATGATTCGTGCCAAGTACTCTAGTGTAAACAGTCCTGTGAACACCCATTC
>JAJCYK010000188.1 GCA_029262935.1 Cytophagales bacterium
GTTGGCATAACTCTTGCTAATAATAAAACAATAGAGTTTACTAACCTGGACCAAGTGGAGATATGACACTATTCGCTTTCCAGTAAAAGGCTCAGATATTTATCAGGGCTATAAATAACCAAATACCCGGGGAGGCTTAAACCTCCCTTTTTTTATGGCCAATAATAAAGGTCAACTTCGGCTGCAATATATCCAAAGGCCGCCCAACTATCAGTTGCCAGCACTTGGTTCAGGATTTCCTTGGATTGCAGGCTGTCGCCTTGAGAATAAAACCAATTGGCCACCCCATATCCTTGGGTAGCCAGAGCCAGATACTTCATATCCGGATCAGCATCACCCTTGTATTGCAACAAAGAATCAGGATGCACAAATCCTTTATACATCATCAAACGCTGGTAATAACTATCGTTCTCAATGACATTCATATTAAGGGAGATCCGTGACAACAAATTAACTGCCGCCGAATCTCGACCGTCTCTTTTCAATGCCATATACATCCAATCAATGGTGGCTGTAATAAGATCATCATTGTTGCAATGTTTAAGGCACTGCTCGTATGCTGCTGTGGACAAAGCATACTCCCTTCTTAGATAGTGTGCCAAACCCCAATGGTAGTAAATATTAAACTGCGTATTACTCAAAGGTATATTCACCTTGTTTGGTATCCCATCCGGCTCTATTTGCAAAGCGCTGTCCTTTATAAAATCTGCGGCTTTTATAAAATCTGCGATAGCTAAATCGAACTTTCTAATAGTGATATATCGATGACCCCGGTGGCGGTAAAGTCGGGCCGAATTGGGATACATTTCCAATCCTCGGGTAAAAATATCAATAGCTTGTTGATAGCGTTGCAGGTATGCCGTGCGGCGGCCTAGCCAAATAATGAAGTCGATGTTCGAAGTGTCCTGATCATAGTTTTCCTGAGCTTCTGCCAAAGCTTGCATTTGTTTAACAGCGGTTTCAGGAGACCTAACGTTTGCATAAAGAGGCGTACCTGATATTGAATAAGCAGCAACTTCTGAACGGGTTTTGACGGTCACATTTTTGGGGTCAGGCTTGTCTGGATGACAACCAAGCAGCATGAAGAAACCTAAGTAAAATGACCAACGCATTTATCCTTCAGGTTCTGGTTTAGGTTTCATCCCAGGTTGGTAAATTTTATAATCCTGTTCTTCTTTTGCCTTATCAACCATATTTTTTACATCCTGCAACAGTTGCTGAGCATCGAATAATACCCCGTCTTTGATCGTGTGTTTGATACCACCTACGCGCACTACTTCATTGTCTGCAGTAAGTTTGATCGCTCCCGTGCCGTACAGGGATTTTAGATTCACCATTGGATTCTCCTCTAGAATCACCAAATCTGCTAATTTGCCCACTTCAATGGAACCGATTCGATCAGCCATGCCCAATGCTTCGGCTCCTTTTAAAGTTGCCGCTCTTAACACTTCTAAGGGATGAAAACCCGCTTCTCTAAGTAATTCCAACTCTCGAATGTAAGCAAACCCATAGAGTTGAAAAATAAAACCAGAATCAGATCCGGCAGTGACACGCCCTCCCCGATTCTTGTATTCGTTTACAAACTGCATCCAAAGTCGATAATTGTTCTTCCAATCTATTTCCTCCTCAGTTCCCCAATAGTGCCAATAGGAGCCATGAGAAATTTTGCTGGGTTGATAGAATTCCCACAAGGAGGGCATGGTGTATTCCTCATGCCACTCTGCCCTACGGGCTCGCATGAGATCTCGGCTGGCTTCATAAATGTTGAATGTCGGATCTAAAGTAAAATCTAAGGCGAGTAATTGGCACATAACTTGCTCCCATTTTTCTGACCCAGGCTTCGCAGCTTGCTGCCACAAACGACCGGCTTCCTTAAAACGGTGCTGCTCATTCATATAGTTGTAATCCAACGGGTAATCTTGTATGGTTTGGTTGGTGAATAAAGCTTCGGGTAGCCCATACCAATGCTCCATAGTGGTTAATCCCATTTCAGCAGTTTGGGCCACATTTAACCAGGCCACATCCATTTGAGCGTGGTGACAGGCCGATCGTAGTCCCAGCTTCTTATTTTCATCTAATGCCGCCGCCATTATATCCGGGCGGGTACCAAAAAACTTTATGCCATCCGCCCCATTTTTAGCGTTGTTTCTTACCCATTCCCTGGCCATTTCAGGGGTAGAAATTGTTTCGCTACTGCCCTGTCCAAAAGCTGTATAGGCCAAGATTCGGGGAGCAGTGATCTCATTTTTCTCACTTTTTCTTTTATGTTCTAACACCCAATCGAGACCATTACTACACGACGGATCTCGGATTGTTGTAATACCATGTGACATCCAAAGTTTGAAAACGTACTCTGCATGGGCCCCTTGGGAAGCTCCTCCTATATGACCATGCATGTCTACAAACCCGGGAAGAACATACATGCCATGTGCATCGATCTCTTTGGAACCAGGACTTGCCACGGGGCGATTGTCATCTTTGATAGGCACCCCAGGTTGACCCACCACCTTGATGCTCTTAATGATGTTCTTTTCAATTACAATATCTACAGGCCCAATGGGAGGAGCCCCTGTACCGTTGATCATGGTGGCTCCACGAATGATCATTTGGTCATAAGGGCCTTCCCCTTCATTCCTATCTGGCGCTTTTAATACTTGCTGTCCAAAGACTTGGAGGCTAACAAACAAACATATCCACAGGAGGAACAGGTAACGAGATGATATCATAATGGTCTCTAATTAGTACGCGCTTAATATAGGTATTAATTGGGAGGCCATAAAAAAAAGCGAGTTTTGAGATGACTCTCCACTCGCTTTTCGAGATAATCACAAGGTGGATTATATCCTTAGATATCTACTTAACTATTTAATGATTAACTTTTCCGTGTAGACCTTGTGCCGACTGGTTACAGTTAGAAAATAGACACCGGGGTCGATACCAGTCAGTGGTAAGGAAAATATTTCATTTTCCTTGGAAATTTCGACCGTACCAGTGTAATAATTGTGCCCGCGAATTCCTTGGATTTTCACTACCAATTGCTCGCCAATATTTGCGTGAGTAAATTCCACGTTGGTGGCACTAGTATTATTTGCAGGATTTGGATAAACATTAAACTTTACGAAAGTTAAGGGTGTATCATCCTGCTCGTCTTGGTTCGCTACTTGATCTTCAAGTTGTAAGCTTTCCATGGCTATACATTGCCCAGCCTTATAAGCTACTTTGATATCTTCACTCAAAAGATCTTCTAAGCAGGCCTCATTTTGATTTGGACAAACTGTATAGGTTACAGTGAAGCTTCCCTCTTGGCCATCTTCAGCAAACCCTTCAATATTATCTACTTTCAACCCGTACAAGTTAGTTGTGGGGTCTTTTGCATTGAGCTCCATAGCCCAACCTTCAGAATTACTAGCGTCAGTCACCATTCCACAAGGGATACGAACACTGTAGTGTGATAAGGCATGAGCACATGCTCCATTGTTGCTTACCTTAAGTGTATAGGTAACACATCCTTGATCTGTTTCGGTTACAGTCACAATTTCACTGCCAAAACATTCTTCACAATTTTCGTCTTTTGGTTGTTCTTGCTCAGTACCAGGTTCTACTGGACATAATGGACCGCCATTTCGGCTTTCTCCAGACACTACTTCAAAATCTCCACTTATCAGTCCAGGACCTACTGGTTCCGAACAACTGGTATGTATTGAGGTTACGTCCTCTCCATTAATACTTACTATAATCTCTGAGGTCAAAGTTCCTTTCTGATCAGTACCTACAAAGGTAAATTCATCGTCATTATTTAAGGTGCCTTCGTACACGACTTGACCACCATTCCTTTGTTTTACCATCACGGCAATATTTTCTTCCATGCCCACATATTTCAAGGTTAGCATGCTTACTTTACCATCGCAGGTATTACAATCTCGAATACAGGGGTCGTCGTTTCCGTCGCCGTCACCGTCTCCACCGCCGTCTCCACCACCGTCGCCACCGTCTCCACCACCGTCACCATTTCCAGGATCACAGTTAGTATCATCAGGGTTTACGGTAACATCGTAGCTCATAACCGCGCTACATCCATTAACATCGCTAACTGTCACAGTATAGTTACCGGCAGCTAGTGCAGTCACGTCCTCAGTAGTTAATCCGTTGGACCAACTGTAAGTATAAGGCGCAGTTCCATTAGCCACAGTAATATCTATGGTCCCATCGCTTTCTCCATCGCAACTAACCTCAGTTACCAGCCCACCGCTAATTTCCACAGACTGTGGTTCTTGAATACTAAAGGCTCTAAACTCACTACAGCCGTTGACATCTTCAATCCGTACAGTATAAGTTCCAGATGACAAGCCACTGATGTTATCAGTAGTAGCACCAGTCGACCAAGTAATAGCATAAGGAGCTTCTCCTCCAGTTATAGCTAAACTTGCACTGGCGTTGGCATCATTTGCACAGGTTAATTCCGTTACATTTAAAGTGGTTGACAATTGAGGGTTCGGATTACCAATGGTAATTGATGCGGTTTTGGTACAACCATTGTCATCTACGATAACTACAGTGTAGGTTCCAGCTTCATCTACCTCAATACATCCATCCACAGTACTAATGGGGTTACCATTTTGATCCGTCCAAACATATGAAAAGGGTCCTGTGCCTCCGCTTAAGGTTGGGCAAATACGACCGTCACCACAATATTGTTGAGAGACGTCCACCTGAAAGTCTTCAGGAGTGGCTATTTCTATTGTTCTTACAGCTTGACATCCATTGTTGTCCGTAACTGTCAAAGTATAATTCCCTGCAGCTAAACCTGTAAGGTCTTCTGTTGTGGCCCCGTTGGACCAGCTCACAGTATAAGGCTCGGCAGCATTGAATATTGAAACATCAATTGTACCATCAGCGCCTGTACCATCGCAGCGCAATGCGGTAACATCTGCAGAAATAAATATACTGACGGGGTTCCTTAAAAAATGTGTTAGTTCTTGGCTACAGCCTCTGGCATCCGTAACGGTCACGGTATAGTTGCCTGAAACCACATTGTTTAAATCCTCCGTAGCAGCTCCGTTGGACCAAGCATAAGTTAGCGGTGCCACACCTCCGGTTACTGACAGATCAATACTACCGTCACTATTTCCAGCACAGGTAGGAGTTACTGTAGTTATTGCCAGGCTAAATGAATCTAAAGCATCAACTGTAATTGAGGCCACTGTTGAGCAACCTGTTACATCGCTGATGGTAACATCATAGGTACCGGTAGCGGTTACAGTTATATCCTTAGTGGTTTCTCCATTGGACCACAGGTAGGTATAAGGACCTACGCCACCCGTTATTTCCGAAACTAAATTGCCGTCGTTACAACTGTTACTGCTAACAGTAGCAGTTAAACCTGAAGTGGCGGTCAATACATAACTGTCATTAGA
>JAJCYK010000189.1 GCA_029262935.1 Cytophagales bacterium
TGCCATTGATCTTCTGTCAAGCTTTCGATTTCTCGGCGTAGGTCATGGGTAGTCCGATCCAATTCGGAGACGATTAATTGCTTATCATGTTCTGTCCACCATCTATGGGATTCTGAGCTTTCAATGGTACTGCTGGGGTTACAGCTCATAAATGAGAAGCCAATTAATAACAAATGTAGCTTGTTTTTCATATTAGTGCCGGTTAAAAGGTGAGCCGATTTCTTTAAAACCTATAAAAGAGATTGTCAATGAAACTAGGTTCTTTTTATCCAAGGTAGGAGTAAAGAACAGTTTTTAAAAATATTTAATAACTTGTAGTAAACCCTGTCTTAAAGACTGAGTCCAATCCTTTTTGATATGAACAGAAGAACATTTGTCAACCAGATGTGTGCGGGAACCGCTACAGCATTACTACCACAAACTCTTTTGTCCTTCGAACCGCCTTCTACCACCAAAGACTTTACCACCCTGCGCTTTGGTATGGTGGCGGATGTTCATAAAGACTTGATACCGGATGCCAACAAACGATTGGAAAAATTTATTAGTGAGGCCATAAAAAGAGAAGTCGACTTCTTAATTCAGTTAGGCGATTTTTGTATGTCGGATCACAACAACAGGGAATTTCTTGCCATTTGGGAAACATTTAAAGGCCCAAAGTACCATGTCCTTGGCAACCATGATATGGACAGGAACTCCAAATCGGAAATTCTTGATTTTTGGGGCGCAAGCGACACCTATTATTCCTTTGATTTTCAAGGGTTCCACTTCATTGTTCTGGATGCCAACTTTCTTTATCAAGATGGAAGGTTCATTGATTATGAAAAAGCTAATTTTTATGTCAATGATAACTACCGAACTTTTGTAGATGACCAACAGATAGCTTGGTTTAAGGCAGACCTGGAGGGCACCAAATTGCCTACCATAGTTTTTTCTCATCAAAGTCTTTGGCATTATCAATGGGGAGTCAAAAACCGCTTGACCTTACAGAAAATTATGGAGGCCCATACGGATAAAATCATCTGTTGTATGAATGGTCACAACCATATTGATTTCCATCACCAACAAAATGGGATAGATTATGTTGAGATCAACAGCATGTCGTATCAATGGATGGAAGACAAATATCAGAGTACCAAACACTATCCTCAGCAATTCTATGAGCAATATAAGATGCTGCCAAACATCGCTCCTTATAAGGATCCTCTATACGCCTTTGCTACCTTGGGTCCTTTGGGCAGTCTCAGCATTGAAGGAGTCAGGAGTGAGTGGGTGGCGCCTTCACCCTATGATCTGGGTATGCCCAAACGAGTATATGGCAGTGAGTATTCGGCGAGGATTTCTGACTACAACATCAAAAAATAATCACATCGCTCTTGAGTGTTAGTCAACAATTGCCTGGTATATTAAGTAATAAAACAAAACTTTAATCTGATGCGCACAATCTTTACGAGTCTATTTTTATTAACATACGTATGGGGTTATGGACAGGCGCTAGCAGAAGTTGACATGCTGATAAAAAAGGAATTAGAGTCAGATCGGGTGCCAGCTTTAGCAGTAGTGGTGATCGATTCTGGAAGAGTCGTCCACTTAAGTGCCAATGGCTTTAGCAAATTGGAAGAGGGGGAAAAAGCCACCATTACTACTCCGTTTCACATCGCCTCTGTCTCTAAAACCGTTACCAATTTGGCCGTGTTCAAACTGGTAGAGGCGGGAAGCATAGATTTGAACACAGATATAAATCACTACCTTCCGTTTGAGATCATCAGCCCCTATTATCCGGAGGACATGATTACCGTACGCGATCTGCTAAATCACCGTTCAGGAATAAAAGATGATTTTAAAATCTACGGCCCGCATTGGAATGAACCCAAAGGTGACCCCAAGATTGGACTGGAGGATTTTTTAGAAGATTATTTGGCCGCCAATGGGGATTTATACAAGGACAACCATTTCGAAAAGGATACTACCTATAAATCTTTTGCCTATTCAAATACTGGAGTAGCCTTGTTGGGGTTGATCGTGGAGCATGTTTCAGGTACCAGCTATGAAGCATTCTGTCAGAAGCATATTTTCAAGCCATTGGGAATGACCCAAACCAGCTGGTTCTTAAAAAATTTGGACAGGCAACAAGTGGCGCAGACGTACGTGTATGAAGATTCTGTAGGGCTTGCATTTAAAGGACATAATGGGTATCCCGATTATCCGGCGGGACAATTAAGGACTTCAATTTCTGATTTTTCAAAGTTAATGGTGGGGTACCTAAATTCTGATAACTCAAAGTTTGTCCTGAGTAACAAAACGACTAGTAAAATCACTCCCAGCCCCCAAATAGCGCATAACGGGTATTATACTTGGTTTGTCAGGGCCGTAAATAATCACTTGTACTATTCCCATGGAGGTGGAGATACCGGTGTTAGAACGGTAGCGATCATAGACGTTAACAATAAAAATGGGATCGCGATATTCTGCAATGCACAACATGATTTAAGCCCTTTATTACGCGCTATTGAAAACCATGTATTCAGCGAAAGGGAATGAGTAGGAGAGGTTTTGGAATTAAATGGAAAGGAAACCGAATAGATTAGCAATTAAAACGGCAGAGGCCCTAGGGGAGGCTTAAACCGAAACCCAGTCAAAATAAGTGCACGTTAAACAACGCCCATGAAAAATTTATTTATGCATTCATTAATAACGGCATCTCTAATGTTAGGATGCCAACCATCAGAAGACCGAACACCTGAGCAAGAAAGTGTCATTGTGAACGGTATCCGCTGGGTTGGGAATAGTGAAGCTGCCAATATCATGGCTAAAAATGGTTTAAATCGCTATATAACTTATGAAAATAGTCATGCATTTATTATGTCTGAGGGGGCTGTTAATGTAGATTCCTCGTTGTTCGCTTCTCATACTATACTGGCTTTTTTAAGCACAGGAGATAGAAAAGAACATCATAAACGAATGGCAGAGAGGTTTGTTGAAAACGAGAATGAAACTAGCAAGCTGTTTGTCTCATTACTCAATTTTGATGAAAAGAACGATAGTTCAAGGGCCGAAAGAAGGAATATATGGACCAAAATGCATGAATCATCAAACGATCCATTCATTCACTATATGTACATCCGATTTATGGAGGGAGACCATTCAAAATTGGTTCTGGAGCTAGACAAACTCATTGCATTTTGTGAAGAATCTCAGTTTGATTATGTTAATACCGCGGCAAATAACATGAAGGGATACATTCTTAAGCGCACGGGAGATTTGCAAGCTGGCACCACAAGCATTAAAAAGTGTTTGGAATTGCACCCTGATGGATATAATCCCTTGGATTCCAGGGCTGAGTTTTATTTATACGCCGGGGATACGGCCAATGCTATTAAGACGTACCATAAGGTATTGGAGAAATATCCCTATGCCTCATATGCCACAGATCAGTTGGCAAATTTAGAACTTGAGCTCCTCCAGTAGATTTTGTCTATCGTTTCTAAGTTCCTGGTCTAGTTGCAAGTGCCTCATTTTGGTCATTTCATTTTTAAGCCTGCGATTCTCGCTATCAAAGACGTGTATCTCTGCAGGTGAAAAACCTTCGGCATGTTGGTTCGAATGAAGTGGGTAATTGTTTTCCAAAAGAATGTCTCTCGCAACACGTTCAAAGATCTCAATATCTGTTGATGAAAGCTCATGAAGGTATTTTTTATCATTGGCTGAAATTAGTGGATTGTCGACATTCTTCCACATAAAACCGGCCTGGGCGGTCTTTTTGGACTCTTCAGAATGGTAAAAGTCGAGGGCCACGTCCGCCAGATCTATATTAAGTCGTTCGTGAAGAAGCTTAAAGATGCTATGGGGGTTAGTTATAAGGGTTTCGTACTTTATGCTCATAAACCGCTCTGGACCTAATGATCTTTCCATTTCACAAGCCTTCAAATAATTGGCCTTCCAGATTGAGGCTAGATGATAAGGGTGTTTTTCTCCAACCAGTATTTGTCTGAATGATGCTGCTACATCTCGACCGTCCCTAATGAGATGAATGTAAAACGGATGAATTCCTTGTTTTTCTATTAGGGAAAAATATTGCACATTAGCCATGCTTTTACAGCACCAATATTTTGCTTTTTTGGATTGAGCTGTATACTCATAGACTACTTTAAATACCTCTATTAATGAACGGGAGTGGCAGCTTCTGGCTATGGTACTTCGATCGAGTTCGACCTCCCATTTAATAGGGTTAACTTCGATCAATCGACAAACGTCATTGATCAAGCGGTAAAAATTTGAATCATCATGGAGTGAGCCGTATTTGTCAACCAAGGGAAGCATTGTTTCCAAGATATGCGGAGGATGAGGAGCTGCGATTTCCGGGCTTTGGCTTAAAATAAGACGCAGGAGGTTCGAACCGGACCTTTGGGTTCCAATGATTTGAATAGGTTGGATATGATTTAATTTTGCCGTCATAGTACAACAATACCCAATAGGAGTACGGCAGCTAAGAGTATAGCGACATGCACTCTAGTAAACAGAATAAATCCCAATGACCCTATCAATAGGGATAAGGAAAGCCAATCATCAATTTCTTTGGATCCAATAGAAAATGCCGCAGCTATCACCAAACCAATTACCGCGGATCTAAGTCCTTTTAGGATCGATTGTATAGAATCGGATGCTTTAATTCTAGCATGAACGGTGCTTAATAAAATCATTAATATGCCAGTAGGGAAAAAAATACAAATAGTGCTCACAAGAGCCCCAGGTAGTCCCGCAACTTTATATCCAATAAATGCAGCACTAATTAAAATGGGTCCGGGGGTCACCTGACTAATGCCAATAGCAGCATTGAATTCATTTAGTAGTAGCCAACCCAAATCGTTAACTATTACTTGCTCGATAATGGGAATTATGACATAACCTCCACCAAATAATGTTAAGCTCATTCCAGTGAAAACCGCACCTAGCTGACCAATGGTAGCAGCGCCAGAACCACCAATAAAAGACAAGGCCACTAAAAGGATCAAAACTAGGAGTACTGCTATGGCAATGGAACGGAACTCAGATGAGATACTTTTGGTGATTTGCTTTTCAATACCGGGGTCAACGGTTTGTTTGCGATAAAGGACAAAACCCAGGATGCCTGATACTAGTAGCGAAACAAATATTCCCCAGGCACTGGCCCAGTAGATTGTAACTAACATCGTACCAACCGCAATGGTTGTTTGACTAAAAGACTTTATTTGTTTTCTGGACATCCTTATACCCACGTCGACAATAATTGCCACCACTACTGGCATAATGAATGAAATATAGGGATCAATAAATTGTTGCGTGCCTTGACCAAAGTAAATGTAACTGAATCCGGTGACCAGAAGAAAAGTAGGTAACAATACCCCAACCATACTGACAATAGCACCTTTTACCCCTAGTAACAAATGACCGATATACACTACAGTATTAACCGCCACCGGACCGGGTAAAAAGGAAGCTAAAGTCAACCCATCCAAAACGTCTTCACTACTTATTATGTTCTTACGATGTACTAGTTCCTTTTCCACTATGGCAACTAAAGCGACATAACCTCCGAAGGAATAACTACCAACTTT
>JAJCYK010000190.1 GCA_029262935.1 Cytophagales bacterium
ATTTCACAACCCGCAGGGTTAAAAAGCACTTGACTGAATTGGTCGAAAAAATTAATAGTGGTTGGCTACCGTCGGACGAGGAAATTGAACTTGCCGAATACGACAGCTGAAAAGAAAACCAGCCTAGAATAATGAACTGAACTATGAGGCAAGAGTTTTAAAACCCATGCTCTGTCGTTCACGTATGGCAAGGGGCTGTTTTTAAATCCTCAATATCCGTTTTGGCCGGAAGCAGACACTGGTAAAAAGAACCTGGGTTAAATTTAACTCTGAATTTGGTAGTGAATTAACTGCAATCAAACAATCACAATTTGAAAACCAAAAACTACAATCCAAAGGGAGTAAGGTTGCGTCGATTGCTAGTATTTATTTTAACCAATTGCATTCTTCTCCTTAGGCACTACACCAATTGCTAATTAGGAATACATATTCAAAGTCGACTAAACAATAACCTGCTGAATCGGTCTTCTTAGGGATCGTGGTAGCTCCGGTCCGTAACCAAAACGGACCAACAGGTCGGTTCTTTGATCTCCAATACCCAAATAATTTGCAAACTGCGCTCTTACCTGCGGTACTTCTACTGCCTGATTGATGAATGCATGACGCAGGCCTAAGGCGGTAGATTGCAAGGCAAAACGTTGATAGCACCTTCCTACATTGATCCAGCTCTCCTTGGTGTTCTCTTTGGAAATGAAAGCGACAACGCCTGCCGAACTTCTGATATGATCGCGATATTTGTCGTTTTCAGTACGTGTTTTAAAGAAAATATTAAAGGCCATCTTACCAAACCAATTTGGAAAAGTTGGATTTCCGGATGAGGCAGTAAAAAGGCCATCACGATGCTTGACTACAGCCGGACGGCTGAAACGTATCCAATCTTTAAGTTCTTTTACAAATGCCTTGTCATTCATTTGGGCGGTATTGCCAGCAACTACATATTCAAGAATCTTTTCCAGTTCATTCTTATCGGTGAAGATCTGAGCCATAACGCCATTGTCTTGAGCGATGGTTTTGAGAACATCCAACTGATCGGACGGAACTGGTTGGCCGTCATAATTAGCCCGGGTACATTGTCTTTCCGGAATTGCCTGAAACATGGTGGTCTTCAAAGATTCCATTGGAATCAGGTCAATTTGTATTTCAGTACTTGACGCTCCGTCAACCGAAACCTGGCCTTCGAAACCAAAAGCTTTGGCAGCCAATACCAGATTTTCGGTTGCACAACCAAGACTGGCAAAAAGATGATGGTCGTCCGGGTCAACGGCTGCACAACGTCTACTGAAATCAGGTAAAATTGTGATTTTGTTGGCGGAGATCCTAAATTTCCAAGGTTGGGTATTATGACTATTCGCAGCTAATGTAGCGTAACGAACTAACTCTCTCAGCAATTCCGATCCTTGCTCATTCACGGGATCTGAATGTCGCCAAATGATCTTGACCAATTCTTCATATGTAGGATTGGTACTGCGGCTTGAACACCCAATAGGAGAAACGGCACCCAGTAAAAAAGTTGCGGCTAGCTTATTGAAATCCTGTCGTGTCATGGTGCCATCTTTAGAATTCATGGGGAGCTAAATCAAGGATTAGTTATAAGCGCTTTCTTCAACTCCTTAGCCCAATCCTCGAATGCGGCCTTGGCATACCCCATTTTAGTGAACCCCCGCGGTTTGCCGGGGCTTCCCATTTTCTTGTCCACCATAGCCGCTAAGATCTCGTTGGTTTGTGAATCCAGGAATTCCGCTTCTATGGCTGCTCCGCCCATATCCAGCGGGACAAATGCCACTACCATAGAGGGGTAGTTTATAGCCGGATTCGCTGGGATGATTTCAGTAATGGCAGCCCTTATCCTTAACACATCGGGGCCTGGTGTGGTAACTACCTCATACTCATCGTAGAGTTCCTCCACAACCACTTCGCGGAAGTAATCGGCCAGTTTTTTTACCGCTTCTGGTTCTATCTGCTTATCCTGGGCTTCAGGATGGTAGTAAAGGACCACTGGGTCAAGTATGATCTTTTGATATTGCCGCCAATTAAAGCCATCCTTTTCCCACCATTTGAGAATTTTATCTCCATATCTATCCTCATGAAGTTTAGAGTAATCGCTCATGAAACCGGAATTCGCGGGAGGCTTAGTAGTACAACTGGAAATAATGATAATACAAGCAAACGATAGTACCTTAGCCATCAGATTCGCTTTGTTTTGTAGTTTTTTCATTTTCCAATATTTATGTTGAGATGATAGCTGCACTTCGAACAAGTATCGAAATAGTCGACCAACAAATTAGCGGAAATAAAATATCCTATAAGATTTTAGTAAAATCAGAAAACTTAAGAAAAATATCCATCCGTGTTGATGGATAATACATTGCTGATTTTAAAGTTATTATCGGGTGATTGTCGCGCGTGAAAGTGTGAGCATTCAATAGGAAGTATTAACTGGTTCCCGAAGTTAACAAACAGTATCATTTCTAATTTGATGAATACCAAGAAGAATTCACGTCAAAGCAAGAAAGCTATTATATAAAACTTTATGAATCCCGAAGTTCCTGTAAAAAATAATTGGCGGCAATATCAAAAGATCATAC
>JAJCYK010000191.1 GCA_029262935.1 Cytophagales bacterium
ATATGCTTTTCATAATTCTCTAAATCTGGTACTTGTCCTTGGTATTACAAGGATAATGCCAAACCAAACAATCACTTGTGTTTATTCCTTAGTAACTATTACTAAAAATCATATTTAAGTAACTGGTTATCAGAGGTATGAATTTTTATTAAAATATTTAGTACGTAAGAGTATCTTGACTGATGACAATGTGATTTTGACTGTTATTCCAAAGTTCGTCTAGTGATTCCGGGCCTTGGGCAGTCGCCTTGAATTCCCTGGCATCAATCCAAAAGGTATTGTTGCCACACTCGGTTAAGGCCAGATGAAGTAGTTTGGTAGCTAGTACGACACATTGACTCCACCAGTTCTCTTCGCTAAGTAAAGCTGTTTGTTGACGAAAGAGTTTTCTTGCTTTTACTTTGTAGTCCCTTAGATTAAATGCCCCTTCAATAAACAACTCACTGTTTGCTAAAATCCAATCCCGTTGTTCCAACATGTTTTGGTCGCGCAATTCAGTGTTAGCAGTACTTACCAGTACTACCTGTGGCTGTTCTTGCTCTATTTGGAAAATGGCCTTCTTCATTTGTGTCAGCCCGGCTAGAGAGGCGAGGTCGAGAATTAGGGTATTTTTGGTCGGTTTCATACCTCTTTATAGGGTCAAAGTTTAACTTATTACCGGCTTTAAGAAAAAAACGGTAATGATCTTCTCCGGGAATCCATAAATAGGGTAGAATGTATTAAATTAAACGGGACACATAGTAGATCGTATCAATTCCAGATGAGCCAAAAATCAAAGCCAGTGGTAACCTACTGCGGTATGGATAGAGAAATCCCCGCCAAACCGGGTTCTAATATTTTAAAACTATCGATTGAGAATAAAATACCTCATTTACACGAATGTGGGGGACATGGCCTTTGTACAACGTGTCGCGTGCGCGTGGTGGATGGCATGAAAAACTTAAGCCCACCCAGCTCCAATGAAAAAGCGCTACAATCTAAAAGAAATTGGGACCCCTCCATTCGCCTCGCTTGCCAGACCAAAGTACTTGGAGATGTTTCCATTCAACGTTTGGTGTGGACCGGCTCGGAGATAAGTAAGCTGCAGTTGGAGCACTTCAATGATAAAAAAGGTGATGAAAGATCGTTGGCTATTCTCTTTTGTGACATGCGCAATTTTACACCCCTAGCCAGTGAGCATCCGAATTTTGATTTGGCTTTTATGCTCAATCAGTTCTTTACGGCTATGGGCGATCCTATTGTAATGAACAACGGGGTGATTTATCAGTACGCCGGAGATGAAATTATAGGGTTGTTTGGTACTACGGAAGACAACCCCCAAAAAGTATGTCAGGACGCCCTAAGAGCTGCCCTTGGTATGCAATATGCCATTGAGCGTTTAAATAAATTAGAACTTCACGACTTCAAAATCGCCTTTCAAGTTGGTATTGGCCTACACTTAGGCCGCGCTTTCATAGGCCATATAGGCCATCCCAGCCACAAGCAATTTACCGTATTGGGAGATCCAATGAACATAACCAGCCGGATACAAGCCCAAAATAAGGCCTTGGACACGGACATACTGATAAGTGAGCATTTCTTAGGCAACCTGCCTCCTGATTCATTGCATTTGGGGATCAAGTCGATGGTTAGCTTAAAAGGAAAAAAAGAGCTATTCGCCGTACATGAAGTGCTGGGTTTTATCCACCCTGACGTGAATTTGGAGGTGCAGGCCTCTTTGGAGATCTTGCTGGAAGACGAAGAAGCTTTTGCAGAAAAGTTCTACAACAAAGTGTTTGAAAGAGCGCCACAGGTGAGGCAATTATTCAAATCAAACCTCATAGACCAAGGTAGAATGCTTACACATATGTTGGGTGGTGTGGTATACTCATTGAGTCGCCCGGAGTATTTAGCGCTGGGACTAAGGGCATTAGGCGAGCAACATCAACACTATGGAGTGAAAGCCAAGCACTATCCATTGGTTAAGGATGTGCTATTGGAAACCATTTACGAACAACTAGGCGAAACGGCCACACCTGAGGTACAAGCATGTTGGGCGCAAGCTATCGAAAAGGTAATTAGTTTGATGCAAGAACAACGAGCTAAGGCATAAAAACAGGAGTAGTGCCCAGCGTACTACCTCGAAAATTAAACTCATTATCTTATGATTTTATTCCGATGATGCTGAGATTGTTTGAATCTTTGCAAGTATTTAACCATTATTGACAATTGACCTCCGGTTTACATATACTTGCTACTATCAGATGGGGTTTATTAAACAAAATCCTGACGGTCGGAGTTAGTGAATGGAATAGGATTAATAACTATGTTTTCATTTTTCAAAAAAGATCCTCAAAAAAAGCTTACCAACCGGTATAAACAACTAATGAAGGAGGCCAGGGATATTCAAAGAAGTGGTGACCTTAGACTTTACGCAAAGAAAATTGAGGAGGCAGAGACGGTGGCTCAACAAATAGAATCACTTAAATCTTAAAGCAACTGTCAGTCCTTTTTGTGACCGGCAATGAAACATTGGCCCATGCTTGGACATAAGGTAGGAGCTTTACGAATTATTCAAAAGCAAATGAGCCTGCGTCCTAAATGGACACAGGCTCAGGCTACTAACAGGTTATGCTTACTATAATGATGTTATGAAGAAGATCTTTCGATCAGTAGTATTAACGGACTTTGTTGCGGCGAAGTCATATAAATTGTGCTCAAAGAGTATCACTTTCCTAAAGTGAGACGAATTGGGAATTCTAAAGAGAAGGTTATGGGATTAGAAGGGGTGTAATTATTTGAAAATCAATGGCTTATTTAAAACAGTTTCCTTTTAAATAAAATTAAAATATCCATGTTAACACAACGTGTTCAAGGAGATATTATACCTATTCTTCGTTTTCTAACCCAGTCCACCGAACCACGTGCTGCTTCCAAGCAGATAATAGTCACCTTTGAAAGCAGTCTTCCAGACTTAACCATGGATTTCACTCCAGTATTGATAAGAGAATTGATGGTTAATTTATTGAGAAAGTGCTTGGAGTTTTCAAGCCCTTCTCAAACCATTGAAGTACAAGTCGATCAACTTTTCCCCAGTCATCTGACCATTAGTATCGCGGTAAAAGGCATTGGACGGATTGACCTAACTCCTTACCGCAAATGGTTATCAATAGAAAACGCGGAGATTTCTTTTACTTTGGATGAGCAAAGCAGAACGAACTTTATAGTGGACTTTCCCATTGTTAACCAAGCTTCATACTGGGATACCCAGCAGATTACTGAATTTATCCAGCGAACCTGAAACTAGGTGGTAAACTCTGCCTGACTTAAATAAGTGTAGGCCCCTTGTAAGTTGCCGAAAGGATCATCTGTGCGCTCGTCTTCTACAAAATAATGTTGCATGCCAGCCGTTTCTTTTATTCCGAATATACTAGCAAAATCAATTGTTCCGGTGCCTACGGTAGTTTGCTTCATATCGGGTGCAGCATCTTTAACATGGAATGAAGAAAAACGCCCTGGATATTTTTTAATTAAATCCATAGGATTCATACCACCTACTGTAACCCAATATAAATCTGCTTGGAAAGTAACTAATTCAGGATCAGTTTCTTTCAATAAGATCTCCAACCCAACCTCATCTCCTTGCTTTTCAAATTCAAAGTCGTGATTGTGATAGCCCAACTGAATGCCGGCTTCTTTAAACATGACTCCTGCTTTATTCAAATTCTCAGCGACCTTGTAGTAGTCTCCCCGTAAGTCTTCTGCTAACCATGGGACCATGGCATAGGTAATTCCCGCAGCAACTGCGGCATCGCGTAAAGCCTCTCCCTGGTCCGCTTCAAAATAGGTACAGTGCGATGAGACAATTTTCATACCTGTATCTTCCACTATGCTGCGGTATTCCTGAGGAGTCATACCCAACATAAGGCCGTCGGTCCCCAAACCATAGGCTTCAATGTACTCAAATCCTATATCTGCTAACTTTCCTATTGAACCGGCAAAATCTTCTTTGATGGCATCTCGTACAGAATAAACCTGTACGCCCATGGACTTTTTAGCCAAAGGGACTTCTGGTGTTTCTATAGCAACCACAGATTCTGTAGCTTCTGAATGCTTAGGGCCACATCCAGCAGGAAGCAGCAAAGTTCCAGCTGCCAAGTAGGAGCTGGTACGGATAAATTTTCTTCGGGATTTCATTAAAATGAGATATTTAAGCTAAACCTAATTATATAATCGCTTACAAGATAGCGATTTTGGTTCTAGGAACCAGCAAGGTTCCAGACCTTTAACGCTTTTACAATATGCTCTTTCTATTGGATTTAATACGGGTTTATACGTACATTTAAAAATACGTATTAAACCTGATGTTCGTGCTATGTGTTCCAAGTGAGACACCAGTTTGCGTTTGAATAGATTTTTTATGGATCAGTCCAAAAGAGGTACTTTTACCTTCCTCTTCTTTATTTTTATTTTCTGCGTAAATAGCGTTTACGCCGGGGACCCCAACCTTTTCTATTATGTTAAAGACAGTAACGACGAACTTTGGGTAGTAGATCGTACTACTGGAGTTACGACGTTAATTGGAGCCACTGGTGTAACGGATATTGAAGCCATAGCTTTTTTGGCCGAACCAGGGAGTAACTTATTGTTTGCAGCAAATGGCGGGGACTTAGGGACTCTGAATTTAACAACGGGTGCTTATAGTTTTGTAGGAGACGTAGATAATGGTGGCACCGTAAATGGAGCTTTGGGTGCTCAAAATTTCTCAGATATTGATGGACTTACGTTTGACCCCCACACGGGTATATTATGGGGATCCGAAAGAAACGGTGGCTTCGATTTCGTTTTCCAAATAGATCATGTAACGGGTCAAGTAATAAATGATGCATTCGGAGTAGGAGTTGATTACATCGTGGTGGATGGACTGGGGGTATTTGAAGATGTGGATGATATAGCCATTGATCCCGATGATGGAAGAATGTATGGGGTAAGTAACGATGGCACTGGCGATCAAATCGTGGAGATTAATAAGTTTACCGGTACGGTTTCAGTGGTCGTAACCTTGCAATTTCAGGATGTGGAGGGTATGAGCTACTCCAATGACGGCATGTTCTACGGCAGCACAGGATCTGGCGGACCCGGTGCATCTAACAATAGGTTCTATTTAATTGACCTAGCCACTGGCAACATGACCTTAGCTTTTGATTTGGTGGCTAGTGGGGGTAGTGATATTGAATCGTTAGCTGGGGGCGCTGGAGACGGGAATACGGTTTCTGGCAATCTGTTCGATGACACCAATCTCAACGGTATTGACGACGGCGACGCTGGATTGGCCGGTATAACCATGAACCTCTATTTTGATAGTAATGGTGATGGGTTATTGGATATCGGAGACGTGCTCATACAAACTGCCGTTACCGATGCCATGGGGGACTACCAATTTTTTGTAGTGGCATCTAGCGTTGATTTAATAGTTACCGTGGATATTAGCACGCTTGCCGCTGGATTTGCCCTCACTACAGACAACTTGGAGGTGGCGTCTTTCTTGAATCAAAATGCAGCCACTGACTCAGGAAATAACTTTGGGGCAGGTAGTGGTCCTGATACCGATGGAGATGGCCTTCCAGATTTCATAGAAGGGGACGGAACGGTAGACTCTGACGGAGATGGCATAGCTGATTTTATGGATCTGGATTCCGACAATGACGGCATTTTGGATGCCGTGGAGTTTCTTTTTGATGAAGACACAGACGGCATACCCAGCTATCTGGATGTAGATTCAGATAATGATGGTATTCCTGATGCTATTGAAGCGAATCAAGGAGCCCAGCCTACAAACTACAATTCCAGTACAGGGCGAATTGGAGGAGCTGTGGGCACCAACGGTATACCTGACACCGCGGAGACCGCGATAGATTCTGGCATTCCTACCAGTCCTTTAAATGACAGTGATGGGGACGGTATAGATGACAACTTGGATTTGGACTCTGACAATGATGGTATC
>JAJCYK010000192.1 GCA_029262935.1 Cytophagales bacterium
CTGGGCTAAGAACGTCTGGTTTTATGGGTTTTGATAGGGTCTTATATAGCGGTTACAGCAAATTATCTTATTTAATAAAAGCCTCTTCTAAGATAATCCGTGGGCAACATAAGGGAATTTAATATCTTTATGAATATGTCTTTGGGTACCAATTAGAAAATTTTACCGGTCCTATGCTGAAGTTACTGATTGCATTTTTGCTGATTATTGGGAGTAGTTATTCAGGAAGCTCCCAGTCTTTTATGACTTATAACATTCGTTATGATAGTCCCCATGATCAAGAGAACCGCTGGCAATACCGTAAAGCCGCTCTGGTAGATTTGCTAAAAGAATATCATCCTACGGTTTTTGGAGTCCAGGAAGGACTACACCATCAGGTGATGTATCTGGACAGTAGCCTTACACATCATGCTTTTGTAGGTGTGGGCCGAGACGATGGTCAACATCAAGGGGAGTACAGCGCGCTGTTTTTTGATAGTACTGCGGTACATGTATTGGGTTCAGGCACTTTTTGGTTGTCAGAAACTCCCGAACAAATATCAGTAGGTTGGGACGCGTCAATGGAAAGAATCTGCACTTGGGGTAAGTTTCAAGTCATCAATAGCAATCGAAGTTTCTATGTTTTTAACACCCATTTTGACCATCGCGGGCCTCAAGCCAGGGCACAATCTGCTTTACTAATACTTAGGAAAATGGCTGAACTTAATAAGGAAAAACATCCGATAGTACTTATGGGTGACTTTAACGCTGTTTCTGAAGAAGAACCCATTAAAAACATACTTTCTGCTATGGAGGATGGATTGGATCTTTTTGCACAACCCATAGTGGGTCCGATAGGCACTTTTAATGGGTTTGACAACCGCGCCTTGGATCGAAGGATCGATTATATTTTCACTAAAGGTTTTAAAGTTGAGAGTTATCAGCACATTAATAAACGTCGAGCCCCGGGACTGTTTCTTTCCGACCACTTACCGGTATATCTCAAGGCGAAGCAAATAAACACGCGATGAGACAGCATATAGCAAGATTAGCTTTAGTGGTGAAGGATTATGACGATGCCATTGATTTTTATTGTCAGAAGTTGGAATTTAACCTTGTTGAGGATACGCGACTCAGCGAGACTAAACGTTGGGTAGTGGTGCAACCACCGGGCTCTGTTGAAAGTGCTTTACTATTGGCAAAGGCTGTAGGAGAGGAGCAACTGCAGGCGGTGGGTAATCAAACAGGCGGGCGAGTTTTCCTATTTTTATACACGGACGATTTTTGGCGTGATTATAAAAAATATACGGACCGAGGCATCGATTTTGTACGATCGCCAAAAGAGGAACCTTTTGGAACAGTAGCGGTGTTTGAAGACCTTTATGGTAACATGTGGGACTTAATTGAACCCGTAAACTAATCCAGCTCTGGTACAGTTTTGTAGAATCTTATGAGTTTCTCAAGTCTTGCCAATAATCGGAAGGGGATTTACCCGTATGTCGTTTAAAGGTACGGTAGAAACTTACTTTATTATTAAAGCCGGAGTCATAGGCGATCTCTTTAAGTTGAGATTTACCTTGGGAGTCTAATTTCATCAATGCCTTAGCTTCTTCCACTCGATATTGATTGATCCAATCTGTAAAAGTCTTACCAAAACGTTGATTGATCAGATCTGAAAGATATTTTTTGGGGAGGTTAACGGAATTGGCAAACCCTTCCAACTTCAACCCATCGTCTAGGAATAGCTTTTCTTTCTCCATTTTGAGTTTCACCACTGTTTCGTGATTGGCCCTGGAGGCAGCATCCTGCAGATCTGGGGCATTGGAAACATGGAACATGTTGGAGTTGGCAAAGAATTTATAAGCAACCGATTGTACCAAAAAAGTCACAATCAGCATGCTTATTGTGTTGAAACCTGGAATCTCCAACAGGTTCAAAGGCCTCATAAGGAAATAAAGCAGCATAATACCCAAGATGCCACCATAAAGCGAGAGAATGGCAAGATAGAAGTTTGCTAAACGATTGTTTTTTACATGCTTTCTATAGGTTGCCAGCTTGTTAATAGTCACTCCGACATAAATCCCAATGTGTAAAAAGAAGGTGCAGTATAGATAAAATTCGAATGAGTTGTATGCAGGTACAAATTCCATGAAATCTGCAGCAAATTTTAGTTTATAAGAAGCTGATTCCCAATAAAATGGAATGTTTAGGGTAAGTATCACTAAAAACGGAATGGCGTGCAAAAAATGAATATGGCGCAGTTTAAACCTGGGATGGATAATGGCCAAGCCCATCAGGAAGAGTACCGGGGCCTTGATAAAACTCAAAGGATAACTGATTCCTAGGATATGTGGAACATCTTGAATAAGATCCGTTTCCACTAGCACTCGTTCTATTAGAGTGATTCCCTCAACTAGTAAGAATATTGCAAAACATTTTTTTGGCAAACTAGATTTGCCAGTCACTAAAAACGCTGCAGCAATAAACAGGGCTTGAAAGGCTCCAAAGGCAATTAGTATATGGGATAGGAAGTGCATAGGTGATTGCTATCTGCGATGAGAAATTACTATATTATGGGATGATGTCAAAAGGACCCGTACTATTCCTTTTTTTGATTTTAGGTCTAGCGGGTAACGCACAACCTTCAAGAATTATACTGGCTGTATTTGCTCACCCAGACGATGAAACGACCATAGCGCCCGTATTGGCGAAATATGGGGAGTACAACCAAGTATATGTGCTTATTGCGACTGATGGTCGCTTTGGAGTTACAGACCATGCTGGTATTGATGCAGGAGATTCTTTAGTAAAAATTCGAAACCAAGAATTGGCCTGTTCTTGTCGAAAACTGGGTATTAACAAACCCATCCAGTTGGGTTTGCCAGATCAGTTGGGTAGTCCGGAAGGTATGGGCGCTTACTTTTCCCACCTGGCAACTTTAAAAAAAGAGCTAGCAAAGGTAATTACCGATTTAAAACCTGACGTAGTGGTGACATTTGGGCCGGATGCAGACTCTGGTCATCCCGATCATCGTTTGGTGGGTATCGTTACCACTGAAGTACTTCTAAAAGACAAATGGCCCGCTAATTTGAGCTTGTATTATTTTAGCTGGACGAAACAGCAAGCAGACAAATTCCCTGAATGGAACCTAAATTATACGCATCAAACTCATTTAAATACTAAGATTTCATTTTTAGAAAAACATGAAGAAATGTCATATGAGGCGATTCGGTGCTATCAGTCACAATACTCCGAGGAGGAATTGGATCGGTGGATAGGTAGAGAACGAGCCGACCCCCTGAATGTATTATACTTTCGAGAATTTGCTACTTCAAAAGAAATACGTGAGGACTTTTAAGTGGACATTATACGTTTAAACCATTGTAAATGATTTGAAATTGCCGTCAATTGGGAATGATCCTTGGCAGTAATTTCCGTGAGGGACCCTCCAACAATAGTAAAATGGTCTTCAAGTTTCTGTAACATTCTTA
>JAJCYK010000193.1 GCA_029262935.1 Cytophagales bacterium
AAGGCCTTGGCTTGTTTTACTTTTTCTGCGGCCATGGCTTTTCGCAAAGCTTCAGCTTCCTTTTCACGACGTTCAGCATCTGAATTGGCAATGTCAATTTTCGCAGAGTTTTCTCCTTCCACGGCTCTGGCGTTGGCTTCAGAGGTCTGAACCCGCTCCAACTTCTCAGCTTCTGCTTCTCCCACCTTCGATTTGGCGAGAGCGTCTGCTTCCCCAACTTTAGCATTGGCATCGGCATCCGCTATTTGAATTCTTTCTTTTTGGGAAGCTGCAGCTTCTCCAATCATGGCGGTAGCATTCGCGTCAGCCACTTGGACCCGCTGGTCCTGCACCGCATTTGCCTCTCCAATTAGTCCGTCCCGGTTTTTCTCAGCAACACTTTGACGGGCGTCATTAATGGCCTTGGCGGCGGCTTCTTTACCCAGCGCTTCGATATAACCAGACTCATCTTTTATGTCAGTAACATTAACATTTATCAATTTTAATCCGATTTTCTTTAGTTCGGCTTCTACATTTGAAGCCACATTGGCTAAGAACTTGTCGCGATTACTATTGATCTCTTCAATGTCCATGGTAGCTACTACCAATCGCAGCTGACCAAAGATGATGTCCTTGGCTAAGTCATGAATGTTTTCCTGGCTTTGACCCAAGAGACGTTCTGCGGCATTTTCCATAATACCGGACTCCGTGGATATCCCCACCGTAAAGCGAGAAGGGACATCAACTCGAATGTTTTGTCTACTTAAAGCATTAGTCAAGTTTACTTCTATTGAAGTTGGGGTGAGGTCCAGGAATTCATAATCCTGAAACACGGGCCAAACAAAAGCTGCACCTCCATGAATACATTTTGCTGAACGGGTGCCGTTCTGTTCATTGCTTCCTACTTTCCCATAAACCACTAATATGCGATCCGATGGGCAACGTTTATACCTTCTAAAGAAGGTTACTATAATTATAAATACGAATAATACTGCCAGCGCAATTACTGCCAGAAATAATGGGCTTGTTCCTTCAGTCAATGGATTTAGTTTTTAGAGATTAATAATAGATTGTCATTGATAACGTCCTGTACGGAAATTACCGAGCCTGTGGGCAAGTCACTTTTATCATCAGTGATGGCTTCTAAAGTACGCAATGCACCTTGTACCTTAATCTGTACCTGGCCGATATTGCCCCTTTGGGCTTTTACGGTTAAGTAAACTTCACCAATGCCCCCTTTAGCCCGGTTTATATCCATAGTGCCACTCTCCGTCGCTTTACTAATTAAATAAAACAAGCCCGCCATGATCGACATCATGATTAGTCCTGCTATTAACGAAAGTAAGATCGATAGCCCGCTACTCATACCGGAATCCAAGCATGCAATACCAGTCCAGGCAAAGATGGTAAAGAATGCTATGAGGTTTTTTAAGGTTAGGAATTGAAACCCAATGCCATCGTCCCCTTCAATATCTGAATCCGCAGATCCGTCATCACTGACATCACCTCCCAGAAAAGTTGCAATTAATTGAAATATGAAGAATAAAGTGAAAGGGATGGCCAACCCCCAATAAATCTTTTCAAGCAGGGCCAAAGTGTCCCACCAAGCAGGAAAGTTTTCAAACATAGATTTCTGATTTAGTACGTATTTAATATAGTAGAATCATTGATAAACGCAATTAGATTCTGTTTAACGGTATAATTTCCCTATCAGGGGTAAGGTGTTTCTTGTCACCAGGTAGAAATTATCATCAGCAGAAACTAATAAGAAGAGGAACTGCTTATCTGCTTTAATGTCGACAGCAACAATCGATTAAATACTAGGGGTTTTTCAATCATAGGGTAATGACCTGTACCCGCAATGTCAATCACTTCAAACGATATGCTTTGTTCCTTCAGGTGGGTAACCACGGTTGGCGTCACATCACTATTTATTAAGTAAAGTTTAATATTAAGAGCAGAGAGTGCCGGTATTTCTTGGTGAGCATAATCAAAGACAGACTGCAATGCTTCCACGGCCATAATAGTATCAGCTGCATGAAGACTCTTCAAGATCTTCAATTTGCTGGTACTATCGGTCTGATTGGAAAACAAATACTGCGAGGAAAAAACATCTATGGCACCCTGGAAGTCAGCACGCAGGTAGTTCATAAATCCCGTTATTTGAGCTTGGGTAACGGAATCGGCAGGGATTCCAGCTCCTTTAAAGTTATCAATGCCTACCAGTCCCACAACTTTATTCTTTTGCAATAAAGCGGCTTCCAGCATGATGTCCCCTCCCATGCTGTGACCTACTAATACCACATTGTTTAGATTTAGTTTATCAATAAGGG
This sequence comes from Cytophagales bacterium, assembly GCA_029262935.1. GTDB lineage: Bacteria > Bacteroidota > Bacteroidia > Cytophagales > Cyclobacteriaceae > JAJCYK01. The sequence goes on from JAJCYK010000193.1 coordinate 2,313, forward strand.
AGGCCACGTCTTGGCCGTATTCTTCAATAGACCAGGAGCTGCGATTCTTCCCAGAGTTTCCATGACCAGGTAAGTCCAAAGTGACCACCTGGTACTGCTCACACAACACCTCTCTCTGTTTATCCCAAAAGGAGCGGTCTATGCACCATCCGTGAATCAACAACACCGTTACATCACCTGCTCCGCATATATCGTATTCGATTTTTGTATCTTGATTTGTAAATGATTGATTGGACATGGTCGGATTATTATCAAAGGAATTATTAGTAGGTTGACATCCAAAAGCGCAAAATATCAAAAGAACAGGTAAGTATTTTTTCATAACTGTTTTGGGAATGAAGTTAATCATTAATTCAAAATTTGACAGCCAGGAGATGGACATAATTCAGCAATATCATAGAGAAAATTTGTACGAACAAGTTCTGGAAGGCTTAGCTCTTTCGGACAAGCGTACTCCTTCCATAGAGGACCTATGGCCGGTGGATCAATTTCATATTGGAGGCGCCAAGAGTACTCTCAAATTATTAGAAATGGCATCAATTTCCACAACCGATAAAGTATTGGACGTTGGCTGTGGTTTGGGTGGCCCTGCCAGACTAATCGCACAAAATTTGGGTTGTGAAGTTTATGGGGTAGATCTGACTCCAGCATACGTTGATACGGCCATCAAGCTCTCAAAGCTGGTCGGTTTTGAAGATCGCACGCGTTTTAGCTGTGCCGATGCCTTGGCCCTTCCCTATCCTGATAATGAATTTGAGGTGGTGTGGACCCAACATGTCCAAATGAATATAAAGGATAAGGAAGCATTTTATACACAGCTTGTACGGGTTTTAAAACCTGGGGGTACTTTGGTCTATCACGATGTTTTTAAAGGGGTAAATGAGGAAATGATCTATCCCACACCGTGGTCCGATGATGGGGTATCAAGCTTCTTATTTCACCATGATGCTTTGCAATTCTTACTGAATGCCAAAATGACGGCCCTGCATCATCAAGATGATACTGAATTCGCCAAACAATTTTTTCAGGACATGCTGTCCAAAATTGAGCTGGAGGGAAAACCAAATTTGGGGTTGCATTTAGTTATGGGCCCGTCTGCCCCCACGAAAATGGCCAACTTGTTGTCTAACCTACAGCGGCAGGCGCTAGAAGTGCATCAAGGGGTTTATAAAAAACCGTAAAATGGCCTTTAACCCCGTTTAACATAATTTAACAATCACGTGCCCTAGTATTACGTATATTGCAGTAATGGATTTGATCCGTGGGTTAACCTTGGTTTTAGTTATAAACCTACTTGGCCTGGCTGAGGCACAAGCTCAAGATTATTTGGTTTTGGATCGCTATGGTACAAAACGAATTCGCATTCCAGTGGGAAGCGAGATACAGTTTAAGTTGAAGGGTGATAAAAGACTTTATTCCAACTACCTCACCCAGCTGGTAGATAGTGTCGTGATTCTGGGCAATCATGACATTTACTTAAAACTGGAAGATTTCGATAGCTTTTGGTTTCCTCGTAAGCATTGGCGTAGTCTGCGTTATGCCACGATGATTCCCGCAGCTGGATTTCTACTAGGAGCGGCAGTACACCCTCTGGTTGAAGAGCCGTTTTATGACCCTGGGGAATCTGCTTTGACTGGGCTAGCCATTTTAGGTTTGGGTCAAAGTTTTCGATTGTTGGAATGGAAAAGATTCAAAATCAATAAAAACAGTCGCATTTGGGTTGGAGGCAATGGGATACCATGATGTAGTTGAATACGTTATTAAATAGAATGAAACGGTATTGCTTAGTTGTAGTATTATTGTTTGGGTCTATCCTGATTAAGGCCCAAGGCCCTGTTCGGGACATCAGAATGTCCGGAGTAGTGGTTGATGCCCAGTCCAAGGAGCCCTTGCAGGGAGCACATTTGGTATTGAACCATAGTCAAGGTACCACCCCAGACATTGAAGGAAAATTTGATCTGAATGTCTCTTCTGGAGACACCTTGATGATTAGTCATGTAGGCTATAATGATTACTTAGTGCCAATTCCTCATAATTTAATAGGTACCACCTACTTTTTAAGGATTGGACTCATTCCTGCTACAGTGGAACTTGACGAAGTAACTGTTTACCTATGGCCCGCTACTGTGGCTCAATTTAAGCAAGAGCTTTTGGCGCTGGAAGTAGAAGAAGAAGAGCGCGTTAAGATACCGGGTGCCTACTATGGGCCGCCCAAGCCCGTTAATCCTGGAGTAGGTAGTCCAGTGAGTTTTCTGTATAATAAATTAAGCAAAAGGGCTCGTCAAAGACGTGAGTTCATGAAGAAACGTCAGGATATTGAATCCAATCAGCAGGCACGGTCGCGCTGGAATACGGAGTATGTCAAAGAGATTACGGGTATTGAAGATGAACAGGTACTACTGAACTTTATGGAATACTGTAAGTTTACAGATCGAAAACTGGGTGAACTAAACGACTATGATTTGATAACAGCTATCAATGATTGCTTTTTAAATTTTAAAAGCAACCAATAATACTCTTTTCAGTTAGGCCGATTCCCATTTAGTTCTAATTTTGTTGCTATCAACATTCTTTTGATACCATGGAACTGTTTAATTATGGCGAAGATTTTTTAACAGCTCATAAAGCTCTGAAGATATGCCGAAATGAAATTTCAGCCGTACTTAATGATTCGGTAACCTCCAAACTTAAAAGCAGTCAGGATATTGTAGAAAACATTGCTCAAGGCTCTGATGTTGTCTATGGCATTAACTCAGGTTTTGGGCCCTTATGCACTACAAAAATTTCTCCTGAAAACACCAAGCTACTTCAAGAAAACATCTTAAAAAGCCACAGTGTAGGCACCGGTCAGCCCATTCCTAAAGAGGTGGCCAAACTGATGATGGTGTTAAAGGTGCAGGCCCTTTGCAAGGGATATTCGGGCATACGTGTCACTACCTTAAAACGAATACTATGGCATATTGAAGAAGATATTATCCCGGTGGTTCCTTGTCAAGGATCGGTAGGAGCCTCTGGAGATTTGGCACCCCTGGCACATTTGTTTCTACCTCTTATTGGGGAAGGGCTTGTGGACTACCAAGGCCAAGTAACAACTACCTCCGAACTTTTTGCGCAATTAAATATAGCACCCCTGGCTCTAGCGCCCAAAGAGGGCTTAGCCCTCATAAACGGCACCCAATTTATGGCGGCCTTTGGAGTAAAAGTGGTTGAAAAGTTATATCAGTGTTTAAGTCAATCCGACATTATTGCGGCGATTATGCTAGAGGGGTTATTGGGGTCTGTGCAACCATTTATGGAGCAACTACATGCTTTAAGGCCACATCCTGGGATTGTGCATGTAGCAGCTAGAATCTCCGGCATGTTGCAGGGTTCTGCTATTGTGTCCTCCCACAAAAATTGCGAAAGGGTGCAGGATCCCTATTCCTTAAGGTGCATCCCACAGGTTCATGGAGCCTCCCGACAAGCTTGGCTTCATTTGAAAGAAGTACTGGAAATAGAGTTAAACGCTGTTACTGACAATCCGGTTATTATAAGCAAAGATCTGGCTATTAGTGGAGGAAACTTCCACGGACAACCATTGGCGCTGCCCTTAGATTATGCCTGTTTAGCCGCGTCCGAACTGGGCAACATTTCCGATCGCCGCGTCTATTTGGCTATGGGAGGAAACATTACCGGCTTACCGAAACTTTTAATGCAAGACACCGGATTGAACTCAGGGTTTATGATTTTGCAATACACTACGGCAGCTTTGGCCAGTGAAAATAAAGGGTTGTGTTTTCCGTCCAGCGCAGATAGTATACCCACCTCATTAGGTCAAGAGGATCATGTAAGTATGGGCAGTATTGGAGGTCGAAAAGCCTTGCAGGTAATTGAAAATCTCCAGAAAATCATTGCAATTGAACTTCTGTGCGCTTGCCAAGCATTGGATTTTAGACGACCGTTACGTACTACCAAAGTACTTGAGCAGGTCCATGAAAAAGTGCGCACCGTAATTACTCACGCCCACGAGGATCGAGTATTTAGTAAAGATATGAGCAAGGCCGATAAATTAATTCAAAATGCTACCTTGTTGAATTGGAATCAGTCCTGGGGTTCAGATTATTTTGATAAATTTGAGTTTTATTAACATGAATTACTATCCTTTCATCTTCCAAATCTTATGAAAATTAGCAATTTGGGATTCCAACTACCCAGCGATTTTAATATGAAAAAAAAGCTTTTGGCAACAACATCCTTAGTTGCCGTTCCTCTATTAATTTATGGTATTTATTACTTATGGAACATCCTGCCCATTGCCACAGCTTACAGTTCAAAAATTATGTGCTCCTGTGTTTTCGTTAGCGGTCGTGAAGAGGCTCCAGTCATTAGAGAGGATCTATCCTCATTCGGAACGGTGGAAATCGATGTGAACTACGTGGATTCTACCGTGACATCTACTATCATAGGATTAGCCCCTAGGACTGCTGTTTTCCGCGACGGTCTTGGATGCACTTTGGCTATTGGTACTTCTGTGGAAGCGTTGAAACAACAACAGGTCCACATTGAAAAACCAGACCAAAGGCAAGCCAACAATTATTGGCCTACCGGAGATAATTTCGCAGGAGGAGAATTCCCTGAAGAGATTAATGAGGATGTGCTTAACAGGGCTATGGATCAAGTCTTTAAAGAAGATCAACCGGATGTATTGAAAGGCACTCGCGCCGCTTTGGTGGTCTATAAAGGAAAAATTGTGGCGGAACGTTATGCTGAGGGCTACAATAGAAATACACCGCTTTTGGGTTGGTCGATGACGAAAAG
>JAJCYK010000194.1 GCA_029262935.1 Cytophagales bacterium
TCATGCCTTTTTGCCATATGGGGTTATTCTCCGGGTTGGATATGAAGGCAAAAGTAGCCTCCGGAGGGTAATCAATCTCTGTTTGTATGTTTATAGTAACCATGATTTAGGTGATTGGCCTGGTCCATTGAACGAATAAAGGCATCGCTTTCGGACCTTGCCGCATAAATTAGGTAGTGTTGGCGGCTAATTCGGAGCGAGTTTTCAGTTAACTGTAGACGGATAAGCCTTTCTTTTACTTTTGATAAAGTACGGTTAGCCACTCTCGATGTTGTTTCTGGTAGACCTTGGTAAAACCCTGAGCCAAAACTATGGATTCCACACGGGCAACGGGATGCACATAGGTGGCGATTTTGTTTCCAAACAACTTTCTGAAAAACGTACCTAAACTGGATACGGCTTTTACCCACCATACATCTAACGGTAGCGTGTAAGCATAGTATTTTCTAGCTTTATTTGCAGATAAGGTAACTAAAGATTGATAATCCTCATAACAACAAATCACCTTGTCAAGGGTTACTAGGTCCACTTGTGGAAATTGCGAATGTGTTGCGACATAATCTCCGATGTGTACCTCAATTTTGTCTTCTAAATTTTGTGCGCTTAGTTCATCTTTGAAGACTGCAGCATAGGCCTCGGAGATATCTTGATAGTATATTTTGCCCAGGCCCCTTTTGTAAAGCTCCCAACATACAACCCCTACACCACCACCAATGTCCAACAAAGAACTTCCGGATATATCATGCTCCTTTAGTGGTTCCAGCAAGTAGTTCGTGGTCTTTTTTGGGCCTTTTTTTAAATAACTCTTTAACTCAAGCCGGGCTAACCTTTTACTAAAAGTATTGTCATAAGCTATTTTGCAACAAGAATCCATATCTATTTGATCAAAAGCGAGTTATAATAACATATCCAACTTTTAAATTAAGTCTTTTTGCTTGTATTTAGGATGCAAGATTACCTTAAGACAGGGGCCACAAAAACAGTATATTAACTATATTAAGGAAAGATCTCCAGCGACTTAATATACTATCGATCTCCATAAAAGCGGTTGACATCTTGAGTTAATTTCTCCAATGAAGGTTTATGAATATACATCATGTGTCCTGCCTCATAGTAAGTGAAAATAATGTTTTTCCGAACACTGGGGTCCAAGAACATGTGTTTTATCGTGTAGTCGGTGGCGAAATAGGGCGTGGCTAAGTCATAGTATCCATTACAAATCAAAACCTTTAGATTGGTGTTGCGATGCATTGCACCTCTTAATGTTTCGGAAACGTTTAAATAGGTGTTTTCCACATTGCTGTAACTCCAGGGCCGCACGCGACTGGTAAGTATCTCATAAGTGAGATCTGAATTATATTTTAATGTATTGCGCAAGTGATCGTTTATTGCGCTACTGTAAGGTCCTAAGATGGTGGCGTCGTAAGAGGGATCAAATTCTACTCCTTCTCCTGCATCATCGTAATCTAGTCCGGTCATGCGTCCATCCAGACGACCGACTGTAAGGCCTTCATCTCGTCGCAGTTCTTTGATAAAACGGCGAATGTTAATTCTTAAGTTGGTTTGCTTAATATAGGTTTTGTCTAGTCCAGTATAATTTGATAATTTATCCACTACCGCGTCAAATTCAGCAGCTGGTAAGGCATCTCCTTTCATAAGAGCGCTGGTATAATCTCCCAAGGCAAACTCCTCAACTTCAGCTAGAAAATCTTTAAGATCACTTGGCTGAGGATTTAACTTACCATGATATCGCGCCATCGCTGCATAAGTAGGTAGAAACAAAATATAGGGAAGGTCATTACCGCGATCAAAGCGTGCCGTTTGGAAATTGGTAATAGCCGAGATGAGTACCAGACCATTTAGATACATGCCGTAGCGCTGTTGTAAGTGCTTGGATAACCCGGCGGCTCGTGTGGTACCATAACTCTCTCCAGCCAAGTATTTGGGCGAGGACCATCGGTGGAAGTGATTGGTATAGGCATGGATAAAAGCCCCCACTGATTCGATGTCATTTTCGAATCCGGTAAATTCCTTTTTGTCAACATTTTTAGCAGGGCGACTAAATCCCGTCTCTACGGGATCTATAAATACCAGATCCGTCATTCCCAACCAGGTATAGGCATTATCCACCACTTGGTAGGGTGGGGCAGTGGGTTCCCCCTTGTCTGTCATTAAGATTCTCTTTGGGCCCAGCCCTCCCATATGCAGCCATACCGAAGAGGAGCCGGGACCACCATTGAAGGTATAGGTGATGGGTCGTTTGCTGCTACTACCCGTAGGTTGCCCAGTGTAAGCGGTGAAAAATACTTTGGCCTTAGATTCACCTTGTTCATTTCGCAAGATTAAGTAACCACAAGTAGCTTGATAATTTAGAGTTTGCCCGTTAAGTAATTTCACGCTGTGATTGGTCACGGATAATGGAGGATCTTCCTCTACCATTAAAGGTTTGTCCGCTGTTTGGCCATAGGAATAAAAGGCGACCAATAGGAATAGAACAGAGAGGAGGGCTTTGATTGTTTGAAGCTTCATGGAGGAATACCAATTTTCATGTTGTCGTTGGCAACTGCACCAACCTACAACACAATATAGTTATTTTATGCCCTTAATTCCTTAGGAGGTCTATTTTGCGACTTGGAGAATGGAGGAGCCTAACTTCAGTTTGTCAAATTAAAAACATCAACTTCCGGTTGACCTGAAATATGATTGGAAGTACGATAAATAACTTCACAAGCTGAAGTTTCCCCACAAATGGGATCTACTAAACCCCAGGCATAATTACAGGTTCCAATTTGATTTCCGGCAATATCAAACATCTGAGCTCCCGCATCATAGGCATTAATGCCTGCGACATATACTTTCACACCACCCAGGTTACACTGGTTAATTTCGCCATTTTCATATTTTAAATAGAGTGTCTGAAGCACATCCAATTGTGGGTCGTCCCTATGGCAAGAGGATAGACCAACTGTAAGCCAAAGAGTAAGCATCAATTTCCACATACTCAAGAGACACAGGGACGTATTCTATGGTTGCAGAGATTAAAATATTTTCTGAAGCTTAAGATATTGCAGAAGCATAATGGTTTTACCATCTTGAATTTCTCCACTCTGAATCATGTCGTAAGCCTTATCGAAAGCAAGCTCAAGCACCTCAATGTTTTCTTGTTCGACAGCAAGACCACCACCAGCGCTTACTTGCATGTCATGTGTATACTCGGCAATAAAGAAATATAAGATTTCAGTAACAGACCCGGGAGACATATAAGCTTCAAACACTTTTTGGACCTTGTTTATTTGATAGCCGGTTTCTTCTTGCGTTTCTTTGCGGATACAATCTTCGGCATTGTTTTCATCCAAAAGTCCCGCACAAGCTTCTATCAAATAACCTTCTTTGTTACCGTTGATGTAAGTAGGTAATCTAAATTGACGGGTGAGTATTACCTTTTTCAGCTCTTTGTTGTAGAGCAGTATAGTAGCGCCATTGCCTCTGTCGTAAGCTTCACGAGACTGCGTTTCCCAAGTGCCGTCCTTTCTGCGGTATTCGAAAGTAACTTTATTAAGGGTGTACCAATCGTCTGAGAGAACCTCTTTTTTAGTAATCTTAATGGTCAATGGTGTCATTTGTCTTTGGTTAACCCTGACCTCACGGAATACAGGTTGCAGTAATCAAGTCCCTCGTTTTTTTCTTTTTGATGCATAAGGAATTGTTTCGTCCAGAAGTAACGCCTCCTGAATAACTTCTTGTAAGGCTTTTAAAGGTAAGGCATTGTAGTCAAACACTTCCACACCATGTACTTGTTTACGGTTTTTGGCTTGAAGTATTCCCTGTTCATTTGATAGTTCGTTGCCTCGTATAAATGCTATTTCTATCCCATGATTTTTAATGGGATTTAAATAACAAACCCAACTTTTGCGAAAATAAAAAGGCACCCTATAGCGGATTTTGGCAACGACTTCAGGGTTTTGCATAAGCAAAAGATCCAGATGGATCATGAGTGACTTTTGGGGGTCGCTCAGGGAATGAATATAGGATTCAACAGCAGTCAAACGCCAAACTGTGACAGATGGTGATCCAAGTGCTTATACATGCTCCATCCTTTTTCTTCCTTGGTCATAGGCCCAAATAATGGATGTTTGGTAGGAGTAGCATTTGTTTTAAAATGGTCTAAAAAGACGTTGAGCGCTTGTACAAGACGGTTTTGCTCGCTCTCAAACTGCTTTTGACTGGTTTGCCGGTATTGCGGGTGAGTTTGAGTGCTCTTGCGATACGGTTTTTCATTGACCACCATTTTTCTAATATAACCTTTAAACAGTCTTGCTAGAAATGGCGTGTTTTTCAGTTCTTTGGTGCCATTTGATACCTCCAGAATTTCAGTGCAATGTGCCATCATCTGAGCTGCGTTCATCTTACCCCATTGGGGCATTGTTTCCGCAGTTATTTTATGCAGGCGTGCCATACATTCTTCGAATACCGGAGTATCGTATAGAAATTTCTTTTCCATAAGATTAACTGTTTTTTAAGTAGGCAGAATACATCCAAACGAGCTTTTCTTGTTCCCGGATATAGTCGCTCATTAAAGCATTGGTGCCTTCATCTCCACTTTCAGCGGACATTTCCAACAACTCCCGTTCAATGGGCAACAATACGGCATAGCTTTTAAGAATCTCCTGGATACAAGCTTTCCCATCACTTACGTTCTTGGCCACATGAATAGAAGCATGTGCCATATAATCTTCAAAACTGTGTAAAGGAGTATAACCTAAGGTGAGAATACGCTCGGCAATTTCATCTATTTTTAAAAAGGAATCGTTGTATAATTCTTCAAATTTCAAATGAAGTTCGAAGAATTTATCTCCGGTAATGTTCCAGTGAAACTCTCTACTATTGATATAAAAAAGTTGGTAGTTTGCTAATAATTGGTTGAGCTTTTCCGCCAGTAAAGCCGAAGCATTTTTATCAAGACCAATGCGATTAATTTGAGACATTATTGTTTCGTTTTATTACTTAAATATAAACGAAATAAGCGGCAATTCGTTCGATGATTTTAATCAATATTGGTCTTTTAATTTCACCCAT
>JAJCYK010000195.1 GCA_029262935.1 Cytophagales bacterium
ATCTGAAGAAGCTGCTATAAGCCGATTGTATGGAGGAATTCACTATATGCCTGCTTGTGTGAATGGCGTGCACCAGGGCCGTAAGCTAGGCGAATTCGTTATGGACAACCTGCATACTAGTAAGACTGCTTTGACTCAAAATTGAACCATCCCTACAAAAAAGTGATGCTAGTTAATATTTGAAAAGTTTAGTACCTTATAATTCCAATGAAAATCATAATTATTGGTATCCTCTTCTTTGCCATGCATACCGCTTTTGCGCAGCAAGCAGCAGAGCCCATCGTGCGCGAAAGCCTTCATGAATTAGGTAGATATGGCAGTGCAGCCGCTATGAGAACCTTTGATACCCGGGGCAAGAATCTAAAAGGATCCCCCTTCCTATTTGATGATTGGCGTAGTGGTGAAATTACTATGTCCCATAAATCTGAGAAAGGACAAATTAAATACGACACCTTTGAAGATGTGTTGCTTTTCCGGAAAGATTCTGCACATCGGCCCATAGTAGTTGAAAACGTGGGTAGTTTTTTATTTGAAGGAAAACATCGTTCCTCAACATTAGTATTTCAAAAACTACCCCAATCCGTATATGATGGCTACTTTGAACTGATATTAGAAGATAAGATATGTGTGCTCAAAAAACATCATAAAAAACTAGTCAAAGCGTCACGTCAGGCTACCTACTCATCCGGAAACGAATACGATGAATTTGTAGAGGACCATTCCCTTTATCTAAAAGATCTTACTGGTAATTTCCATAAAGTCGATGGTAAAATAAAAACGTTCACAGCAATTTTCCAAGGCAACGAAAAGGCCATAAAAAAATTCATAAAGGACAATCAACTCAGCCTCAGGAATGAGCAACATGTAGTGCGCTTGGTAAGCTACTACAACCAATTGCTTTAGCACCTATTTAGAAATCAGATGATAAGACCAAATTACTGCCAATTTGGGTCATGGTTAGTTTTTCGGCAGCTTGTCAGGCACCAGCTCTACTGAAGCGCCCTCATCACCGACTTACAGATACCACCCCGTATAATCCGGAAAGCCGCACTGGGCAATCGGTTTCATGACATCCAAAATGGGGCAAGTATTCCCAGGTTCAAAAACTTTAGTCGACCATGAGCCTTTGGCGCCACCAGCTTGGTCTCCGGTGGAATAACTAAAACCAGCTAAGACCAAATTTCCACTCTCCATAATCATGCAATCAATTGCAATCGTTTGCGAACCATATTCCAAGTTGAATCCACTAATTTTCTTATGAAAAGCTCCTGATTATTAGTATACTGGATGTCGAATCATTATGCGCAACTTGATGCATATAATTGACTCCAACAAAGTATAACAAAACCTGCATTTTATGGAAGCTGTCGGACTAGGTGCGATTGACTTGGTGATTATCGTAGTGTATTTGATTGGCATTGTATGGTACGGTATCAGTAAGGGAAAGCAAGAAAGTTCGGAAGACTACTTTTTAGCTGGTCGGAACATGACTTGGCCCATTGTAGGCATCTCTTTATTCGCAGCAAACATTGGTAGTAGTACTTTAATTGGGCTTACTTCTGATGCCTTTCAAACGAATGTTGCCGTCTATAATTATGAGTGGATGGCCGCGGTGGTACTGGTTTTCTTTGCCATCTTTTTCTTGCCCTTTTATTTGCGCTCCAAGGTATATACCATGCCTGAATTTATTGAACGTCGGTTTGATTCCAGGTCAAGATACCTGTTCTCAGGAATTACGATCATTGGAAATGTAGTTATTGATACCGCTTCCGGCTTGTACGCAGGAAACTTAATTTTGAAAATAATCTTTCCTGGGGTACCCTCCTGGGTTATTATTGCCTGTCTAGCCTTGGCTGCGGCCGCATACACCATTCCAGGTGGCTTGTCGTCGGTAGTACACACAGAAGTAATACAGGCGGTGCTGCTTATCTGTGGCTCCATGGTACTTACCTATTTTTGTTTCAAGGAAGTGGGAGGCTGGAGTGGTATGATAGACGGACTAAACGCCATGAGAGAGGCTGGGTCCATTTCAAAAACCCCTGGAGAAATCATGAGCTTGGTTCGGCCCGCCAGTGATGCCAAACTTCCCTGGACCGGTCTCGTTTTGGGCGTACCGCTTTTAGGCTTTTACTTTTGGGCCAACAATCAATTTATGGTGCAAAGGGTGCTGTCTGCCAAAGATTTGAATCATGGACGTTGGGGAGCTTTGTTTGCTGGTTTATTAAAATTACCGGTATTGTTTATCATGGTAATTCCTGGAGTGGTAGCCATCGTACTTTTTACAGACCTGGATGTCAGCTTCTTAAACTATCCAGTCACTAAAGATGGCGCTGAGATCATTTGTGCAAACCTGGCAGACTGCCCTAATATGACCTTTCCTGTACTCATTTACCAATTGCTGCCTACGGGGGTATTGGGATTGGTAATTGCCGGTCTGTTAGCCGCCATGTCCTCTAGTATTTCCGCAACACTTAATTCAGCATCCACATTAATTACCATGGATTTTGTTTCCAAAATGAACAAAAACATTACTAACAAAGGATTGGTGCGCGTGGGACAAATCGCCACGGTGATCTTGGTAATTTGTGCCGCTATTTGGTCACCCATGATCGAAAGCGTGGCCTCTTCTCTTTGGGAATACCTACAACTGGTTTTGGGATATATCAGCCCTCCTATTGTCGCGGTCTTTATTGTGGGACTTTTCTATAAAAGAGCTAACGGAGATGGGGCCTTTTGGAGTTTGATCTTAGGTTATGTGGTGGTTGTGGCTTTTATTTTAGTAAAGATCTCTGGTATAGCCCCTGAAGCCACGGATATTCATTTCCTTCATCAGGTTCCGGCATTATTTTTAATATGTGTACTATTAAACCTTACAATCAGCCATCTTACACCACCACCACCGGCGGACAAAGTAGCCAGTATGACTTGGACCAGGGAAATCTACCGGGAAGAAACCAAAGAATTAGCAGATTTACCCTGGTACCAGAATTACCGGATTTTAGCGGTATTGTTGCTCATTCTGACAGCGATCATAGTAGGTTGGTTTTGGTAAATGACATTAGACAACATGGAACATCTTTGGGGGATTGATTTAGGAGGCACAAAAGTGGAAGGTGTCGTTTTGCACGCTCAGTCACATCAGGTAATTGCACGGACTCGCATTCCTACGGAAAAAGAACACGGGTACCATCATATAGTAGCTCAAATACAAGAGTTAGTTTCGCGTATCAAGCAAGAAACAGGGTTAACTCCTGAACGTATCGGAATTGGAACTCCTGGCGCCTTGGATCCGCCTACGCAAACTCTGAAGAACAGCAATACCCTGTGTCTAAATGGACAACCCTTGAAAAAGGATTTAGAACAAGCACTGGGACTGCCCATAGCTATGGCCAATGATGCCAATTGCTTTGCCCTAGCCGAGGACCGCATGGGTATTGTACCAGACATTTTCCCGGAGGCACAGGTGGTGTTTGGCGTTATTATGGGTACTGGAGTAGGCGGAGGAATTGTAATCAATCATCAGGTTCTCAATGGTAGGCAAGGAATAGGTGGAGAGTGGGGTCACACTTTTTTAGATGAATCCGGAGGAGACTGTTATTGTGGCGATACGGGATGTACCGAGCAAATACTATCTGGACCCGCTCTTGAGCGATACTACCAAAAGATCAGTGGCAATAGTGCTTCGCTGAGAGATATAGCAGAGGCGCATCGCGATCAAACTGATGCTTATGCT
>JAJCYK010000196.1 GCA_029262935.1 Cytophagales bacterium
TCAAAGTAAGAGGATCATCACGATGCTGAATGATGCGGTGAATGGTACGGGTATTCTCCAATCCCATTACTTTCCAGGTGATACCCCCATCTTGACTTTTGTAAATTCCATAACCACTGTTTTGACTATTTCGGGGGTTTCCTTCTCCGGTACCTACCCATAGTTCCATAGGGTTCTTTTGATTAACTTTTACTACTCCTATGGAGGCTACCGGTTGATCGGTGAATAAGGTTGTCCAGGTATCTCCAGCATTGTCCGTAAACCATAATCCTCCGGAAGCGGATCCAAAATACATGCGGCTGGGATCTTCCAATACCACATCAATGCTGGTGATGCGCCCACTCATACCTGCGGGTCCAATATTTCGTGGTTTGAGTCCTGTAACCAGGTCCATATCAAGTTTCTGAGAATAAATAAAACTAGAGGTGGCTACTAGCAACGCTAAAAGGATCAGCGCCGTCCTATAAGAGAATGCTTTCATATGAATATCTTTATTTCAATGATTTACAGATTTTTCCAATTAAATCCAACCCTATAGGCTTGTTGCTCTGTACCTTTGAACTTGCCATAAATATATATTTATGCCCTCTGCTTTGATCTCGAATTATTTTAAATCTCTGTCAGTATTAAAAATAACATTAGGAGTGGTTTTGGTGGGCCTTTTTTGGACGTCCCCCAATCTTCTTTCTGGACAAACAGTGATGGCAAAAAACAAATTGAATGGCATAGTCTTTGAAATCAATGCTAAAAAACGGGTGAAATTCAAATTGCGGAATTCTGCTAGATTACAAAAGGGATTCATAGAAGCCACTCATAAAGATTGGATACAAATTAATGGCACAAAGCATCTCTTAACCGACCTTATTGAGATTAGAAGTTGGTCTGTTAAAAGGGGTCACGGAGGGGCTTCTGCCACGGGTTACTTATTGACCGTCGGAGGTGCCTTAGTTACCTTATTGGCGGTTGCTACCTTACCAGAGGCTGGAGAAGGGGGGTATGGCGATCTAACCCGCGGACTAGGTGTAACTGTAGGACTATTAGGCGTAGTAAGTACGTACCAAGGAGTCCGCTTGCTCAAAAGGAAAGCATTTTTTGTTGCTCATTGGGAATTTGAAAGTCTACCGACTAATCCTTAGTTTCTTAAATTCAGCGGGATCAGCCGTGGTTCTCCATTAATTCTTTATATTGGTAGACTAAACTGTAAAATAGTGAACAAGTTTACCCTTTTGTTACTACTCTGTTTTATGCTTAAAGGCATGACACTGCCAGCGCAGGAAAAATCGCTATATCTCAAACACAAAAGTACCGGTTATGTATTTGAGGTAGACCCGGAAAAAGCCGTAAAATATAAAATTGAGGACGGTCAAAAACGACGCGGTTACATTGAAGAACTGTCGGAAGACTGGATGATGATCGGTGGCGAGAAAGTGCCTTATGATAGAATAACCTTATTGTCCAGCTGGCACACCCGGAAAAATGGAGGGGCTAAAGCTGGAGGGGCAATTTTAACTGGTTTTGGCGGACTATTAACTACGGCAGGAGTAATCATTACCGTGGAAGGCGTCAATGCTGATGATGGCTTAGGTAGTGCCATTGCCGTTCCTATCGGGGCTGTTGCCACAGCGGTCGGATTGGGTAGTACTTATTTCGGATTACGCGCTTTAAAACGAAAACGGTTCGACATGGTGGAATGGGATTTCGTCATCAACAACTACTAGATTTCCAATTTCCTATTTCTCGCTAAAACAGGCCAACTGTCAACCACCTCACCAGATTCAACTACTATCAAATTCTGATGCAAAGCCGTTGTAGGACAAATGTGCATAGGGATTCCATAGATCGCGTCGCCTACTTGATAATTTGGGGCATCAGGAGTTCTAACCACCAAATGTTCCTCACTGTGGGTGGTGAATTCTACTACTTCTAATCCCAGTAAATGAACTCTCGGATGTGACATTTCCGAAGCTAATGCCTTGTGTCCTAAATCCAGGCATAACATATCGCCCGCTGGTTTACTGATTACTCGGGTTATTAAGACAGCAGCTTTCAAAAATTCCAAGTCTGGAAATTGTTGCCCGTACCCTTGGTCCCAAAGCAAACTAGTGCCTGGGCTTAGTTCTAAACTTTCATCCAAAGCGTGTACGGGGAATGTTGGCGATCCTCCAGCGACCACCTTGCTGCTGTCAACCTGTGTTTGTAGTTCTCTTACCGCTTCAAAGCCTTTGGATACTTCAATCTGCCTTTCCGTAAAATCACTTTGTCTCACGTGACCGTCGTAAACGTGCCAACCGTTGAACTTCAAAGCTTCAGAATTCTTTATATAGGTATGTAGTTCCAGTACTGCTGGTCCGGGAGATATTCCGGTACGGTGCATGCCCACATCCAGATCAATATACAATTGGATGATTGTCTGCTGGTGACTCGCTATCTGGTACAATTCCTTAGCCGTGTGCATATTGTCCACCAGCGCACTAAAACTGGTATTCGGATATTTGCTCATTAAATGTATCAAACGCCATGCGTTGGGTCCACTAAGTTGATAGGCTATCAATACATCAGGCACTTCGCAAAGGGCCAACATTTCGGCTTCCGCAATGGTTGCACACTTAAATTTCGTTATCCTCATCTGCTGCTGTAGTGCAACAACATGGGGGGACTTGTGCGTTTTTACATGCGGTCGTAATCGATTGACGTCTCCTGAGATCCGAATCATTTCCTGAATGTTACGCTTGATACGTTCTGGATAAACCAATAACGCCGGAGAAGCTACTTGGTCAGGGTTTTTTAATTGATACCAGTAGTCCATTAGTCTTTTTCCATGAATGGGTAGCGGTAGGCTTCTGCAGGAACAAAAGTTTCTTTTATAGTACGGGGAGAGACCCATCTCAGCAAATTGATCATTGATCCAGCTTTATCGTTCGTTCCGGAAGCTCTTCCTCCTCCAAAGGGCTGTTGACCCACAACAGCACCGGTGGGTTTGTCGTTTATGTAAAAATTACCAGCGGCGTGCACCAATTTTTTAGTGGCGAACTCTGCAGCATAGCGGTCTTGTGAAAATACCGCTCCGGTCAGGGCATAAGGGGAGGTTTGATCTACCAATTCCAAAGTTTCTTCAAATCGATCCGCCTGATATACATATACCGTAAGTACAGGCCCGAAGATTTCTTCGCACATGGTAGTGTATTGGGGGTCCTCGGTTAATATTATCGTTGGTTCTATAAAGTAGCCTGAGCTCTTATCATAGTGACCACCGGCTATAATCTCAACCATGTTGTTTTGTTTTGCTTGGTCTATATAGGAGGCAATTTTATCAAAAGCTTTTTCATCTATTACTGCATTGATAAAATTTTCAAAATTCTCAGCAGGGCCCATCTTTAAGGTGCCAAGGTCTGCCAATACATTGGTCTTTACCTCCTCCCAAAGATTGTCTGGTACATAAGCTCTGCTGGCTGCGGAACATTTTTGCCCTTGAAATTCAAAAGCGCCCCTGACCATGGCCGTAGCCAATGCCTGGGGGTTTGCTGATTTATGAGCTATGATAAAATCCTTTCCTCCAGTTTCTCCTACAATCCTAGGATAACTCTTGTATTTGGCAATATTGCTGCCAATCGTTTTCCAAATATGCTGAAATACGCCCGTACTTCCCGTAAAATGGATGCCTGCGAAATCAGGATGGTTGAAAATGATATCACCGGTGGTTGGCCCATCTACGTATATTAAATTGATTACTCCATCGGGGACACCTGCCTCTAGGAATATCTCCATCAAGACATTGGCTGCATAAATTTGAGTAAAGGCCGGTTTCCAAACCACAGTATTCCCCATCATAGCTACCGCCGTCGGTAAATTACCGGCGATTGCCGTAAAATTAAACGGTGTCAAAGCGAACACAAAACCCTCCAACGGGCGCTGTTCCAATCTGTTCCAGATACCAGGGGCGGAGCTTGGTTGTTGTGCATAAATATCGGTCATGTAAGAAACATTGAATCTCAAAAAGTCAATGATTTCACAGGCACTGTCAATCTCAGCTTGATAAGCATTTTTAGATTGGCCCAACATAGTGGCGGCGTTTAGCTTTGCTCTATAGGGGCCCGCAATTAAGTCCGCTGCTTTTAGGAAAATGCTGGCACGATGTTCCCAGGCCATATCCGCCCAAGCCTTCCGGGCACCTAAAGCCGCTTTTATAGCCAATTCCACATGGCCGGCATCACCTTCATTGAAGTGACCCAAGATGTGTTGATGGTCATGAGGTGGGTTCAAAGGCATCTTCTTGTCAGTAGTGACTCTTTCACTACCTATATACATAGGAACATCGATCTCTTTTGCACGTGCCGTTGTCAAAGCTTGTTGCAGGGATTTGCGCTCCTGGGATCCCGGAGCATAATCCAATACAGGTTCGTTTATAGGAGTGGGTACTTGAAAAATTCCTTTGGGCATGATGGTTGTCGTTTGTGTTGAAAATTAGAACACAAAGGTAATTATTCAGAGAAATATTCAGAACATTTAGCTGGGTTATAATAATTCTTGTAATTCTTGTAAACTCTTAACTGTATAGGTGGGATTAGTTGCTTGCTGTTGATTTTGAGGATCATAGTAGATTTGATCCATACCTATGGCTTGAGCACCGGCTATATCCGTACTTGCATTATCTCCAATCATGATACAGGCTTCTTTCGTTAGCTGTACTGTTTGCAGCGCAAAGTCGAAAATTTGAGGGTGTGGTTTTAACTTTCCTGCTTGTTCAGAGGTAATAATATGATCAAAATATTTCAATAGTCCCGAGCAACTCATTTTTATGTCTTGAACATCCGAAAACCCATTTGTGATGATGCTCATCTCATACCGTTTATTCAGGTATTCCAAAACAGGTAAGGTGTGTGGCATTAGATGAGGTTTTTGAGGGCATTGTTGTAAATAAGCTTCTGCTAGCCCAACTGGTACCTGTTGTTGTTCTATGCCAAAGGTGTTTAAAACCAAAGGAAAGCGGTTTTGACGGATGTACAACTGATCCAGTTGACCATGATTGTACTTATCCCAAAGCGTATGGTTAATTTCATGAAACGATTTTATGAAATCTGCACTACTAAAACGCGCGAGATGCCCCAGGTTGTAATCTCTGTAAAGATCCTCTAACGTTTCGTTTGCATTTTTATGATGATCCCATAAGGTGTGGTCCAGATCGAAAAACAAATGCTGATAGGTCATAAATTATACCGTTAGCTGTTTGCCGTAAATTTTGTGTTGAGCCAGCTCTCGATTGGATGCTAGTACTTTTATGATGTCTAGATCTTTTAACAGGATTGGGTCTTTATGCAAGTAATGAAAGATCTGACTTACAAAATCTTTGACTTCTTCCTTTATGTGATAAAAAACCCACTGGTCTTGTTTTCTAAATCCTACCAAACCGGAATTTTTCAAATAAGTTAGGTGACGGGATGTCTTAGTTTGGGTGAATTCTAGAATATGCTCCATGTCGGATATGCATAATTCGTCATAGTGATGCAGTAGGAACAGTATTCTTACTCGGGATTCGTCAGAAAAAGCTTTGAAGATCTGAGCTCCAAACATTACGGTGAAATTTTTTAAGCGCATAGATAGGGAATTCTGCTTCAGAAGTAAGTTACTATTATCAATAGAGAATTAATAATTAACCCAAAAAATGTCCAGCTCCTTGGCACTTCTCACCTGGCGTATTTCATTTAGTCCACTAAAGCCCCTGTCGTTCAAAAGGGGTTCAACAAATATCGTGTTGTTAACAATTTTTAACCTTGTGGAACTATTTTGCGTGCTATTAATTATAGATATTAGTATTTGATTCATAACTTTATTACATATCACTCACTCTAAACGCTTCTTTTTGCGCACCAATTTGATCAAGTTAACGGCTTTTTTAGGACTGTGCCTGCTTTTTATAAGTACTCACAATGGCATAGCTCAAGGTAAAAAGCAAATCATTCAGTTTTCCGGTGTAGTGGTCGAAGAAGATTCTACCTCCACGGGCCTTTTTGGAGTGCACGTTTATGTCCCCAAAGTGGGTCGAGGTACGGTCACCAATCAATACGGCTACTTTTCCATGCCGGTGTTGGAAGGAGATAGTGTCTTAATAAGTGCAGTAGGATTTCAAAAACAGCATTTTATTATTCCTGGAGATCAGGGAGAAAGCTTTACTGTATTGGTGGAATTAGCCTCCGACACCACCATGTTATCCACAGTAGAAATTTTCCCGTACCCTACTGAAGAGATGTTTAAGGAAGCCATTTTAGCCTTGAATCTGCCTGTAGATGATCGCAGTCAAGAAGACAACTTGGGTGAAGAAGTATTGGCAAGGATGGCGCAAACCATGCCTATGGATGCCAGTCTTAATTATAAATACTACATGAATCAGCAATTCTATCAATTGCACAACCGTTATTCTCAGCAGCGATTCAGTAATCCTTTGCTTAGTCCGGTAAATTGGGCCAGTTTTATCAAATCCTTGCGCAGTGGGGATTTCAAAAAGAAGAACAAAAAGAAAAAATAGCCAATCCGCTAATTTTTATTTCCCTACAGAAATTTCTAATTTACTTTTCAGCCCAAGCCATGGTTTTATTTTGAACCTTATAGCTATACGAATATGCGTTGGAAAGGACGTAGACAAAGTGCAAACGTAGAAGATAGACGCCGCGTTGGTGGAAAACAGATCGCCACTGGAGGTGGGTGCCTTACAATTATTGTGGTGGTACTGGCTTTACTGTTTAGTGATAATCCGCTACAAGTTTTACAACAGGTGCAAACTCAAAATCCTGGGGTGCAAACTCAAACACCCGCCGGCCCGTCCAATGAGGCAGATGATGAGCTTGCCGCTTTTGTGAAAGTAGTCTTGGCGGATACTGAGGATGTTTGGAATCAACAATTCGCAAAGATGGGTGGCAGGTATAGAGAGCCCACTTTAGTAATCTTTAGCGGAAGTGACCGATCAGCTTGCGGTTTCGCCAGTGCAGCAACCGGGCCCTTTTACTGTCCGGCAGACGAGCAGGTCTTTATTGATTTGACATTTTACGACCAACTAAAACGTCGATTCAGAGCTCCTGGCGATTTTGCAATGGCCTACGTCATCGCTCATGAAGTTGGTCATCACGTACAAAAACAATTGGGTG
>JAJCYK010000197.1 GCA_029262935.1 Cytophagales bacterium
TCTACGGTGCGTAAATCAGCAGCAATCAATATGTGAATGTCTGGATTAAGGTGTTTTAAATAATAACATTCATCTTCCCAAGACCACAAAACAGGAAGCTCAATGGTAGAAGGATTATCGGCATCAATAACTTTTATATCAAAGGTTTGCCCCCCAGGAGCATGACGAAAAAATTTGCCTCCCACGTTCTTCCAGAACCAAGGCCAATCCCTTTCTGATCCACATGCAGAATGGATGCTGACAAAACCGCCTCCTGCTTGGATGTATCTCTGAAAGGCAAGCTTTTGTTGATCCGTTTCAAACACGTTGTTATTGGTGTTGGAAAAGATCAAGGCCTGGTATTGCTTTAGGTTTTCCTCAGTCATCACTTCTGGCTGATCCGAAACATCTATCATATAACCATGAGCTCTGGCCAGTTCAGTAATTACTTTTGTACTGTAGGGAATGTTGTCATGTACGAAGCCTTCCCCATTTTTGGTATACAACAACACCTTCTTATCAACATTTTGGGCCATACTAAGAAATCCTAAAGGGCTGATGGTTGCTATAAAAGTAAATACTAAAAATGCAAAGCTTTTCATAGATCTTGATTTGGTCTTTCTAAGCGTCTGTTAGTTGCAGGTACCAGACGCTCCTCTAATTGGTGATCTGGTAACTATAATATCAATAATACTAGCATAAAAAAACAGTTTGGAGATCAAAAATAGCTTTTTGTAAAATTCCTAAGAACACGGGTGCCCCGGTAATCCGCGCCCAATAGCTAGTTACATCTTACTAATCTTGTATATTTGATACTCATGCTTAATTTTTCAAATTCCATGTGTAATCACCTCGCCGTCATCACGCTGCTGTTGGTGTGCTTAAGTAGTTGCAAAAAGGAAGAAGTAAAAGAAAACGCCTTTTTAAGTCAATACCAAGTTGAATCAGGATTTGAATTGGAATTGGTCGCGATGGAACCCATGATTGTGGCTCCGGTGGCCATGGATTTTGACAATCGTGGTCGGATGTGGATAACAGAACTAACCGGATACATGTCGCATTTGGAAGGTGATGCTACTACCGCCGAGGGCAAAATAAAGATATTGGAAGATACCAATGGTGATGGATTGGTGGATACAGCCAAGGTATTTTTAGACAAGCTTAACCTTCCTCGGGCTTTGGCATTAGTTTATGGTGGATTACTTTATGCCGAACCCCCCAATTTATGGTTTGTTTGTATTGAGGGTGATTCCCCAGGCGACCGTGTTTTAGTGGATTCTCTATACGCGGTTGAAGGTAATATTGAGCATCAACCAAATGGGCTAATTATGAATCTTGATAATTGGATCTACAATGCCAAGTCCAATTACAGATACCGTAAGCTACAGGGAAATTGGATTAAAGAGCCTACTTCATTTCGAGGTCAATGGGGCATAACTCATGATGACTATGGAAGGTTATACTACAACAACAACTCGGTACAACTCATGGGTGATTTAGTACTCCCTAACAGTTACTTGGCTAATCCATACTTGATTCCAAAACATGCCGTAAACCAAGTCTTAACTTCAGACCAACGGGTGTACCCCTTGCGAGCTTCTTCAGTTAACCGTGGATACCTGCCAGGAGTTTTGAATGAAGATAGCATGTTGGTAAATGTGACGGCGGCCTGCGGACCTTTAATTTATCGAGGAGGCCAATTTCCCGAAACGCACTATCAAAATGCCTTTGTATGTATACCAGAGGCTAACTTGATCAAACGTAATGTGCTTACTTTTGATGGTGTGAATACCAGCGCAAGGCAAGCTGACATAGGGAAAGAATTTTTAGCTTCTTATGACGAAGGATTTAGGCCGGTAAATTTAAACAATGGTCCTGATGGTGCTCTGTATGTTGTGGATATGCACCGAGGAATCATAGCGCATAAAGCTTATACCACACCTTATATGCGTCATCAAATTCAAAGCAAGCAGCTCGATACGCTGCAAAACCTAGGCCGGATCCTTCGTGTGAAAGCACGGAATCGGCCGGTATCGGAAATACCAAATTTACTGGCAATTAATAGTGTTGAATTGGTAGCCCAACTAGACAATTCCAATGGGTGGACCAGGGAGCGTGCCCAACAACTCATTATTGAACAACAGGATCCCCAAGTGCTTCCTCTTTTAAACGAGCTCGTGGAGGAAGCGACTAGTACACGCTCGGTTTTACATGCCCTCTATGCATTAGAAGGTCTACAGGCATTGACGCTACCGCTATTGTTAAAATCGATAACACACGAGGATCCTATGGTAGTAGTGCACTCGTTAATGTTACTAAAGCCCTGGGCAAACGAGGCCAACCGTCACGCTATTGGTACCATGCTGCAGACGCTAACACGTCAGGATCCACAGGTAGATCTTTATCTGGCACCTGCCCTGAAACCGTGGCTCCCTTGGTTGTCTGATTCAGTATTCAACATTTTGAGGTCCCGGTATGCTCAATACAGCCATCCCATCTTTCGGGAAGCTTTGCTGAACTTTTACATTAACAAAGAAGAGGAAATTCTAAGTGACATAGTAAGCCCAGAAGACAGTCTGGTAGTATTGACTACCCTACAGAACCGCGAACTAGATCGAAAAAACCCGGTTTTAATAAAATCCGGAGTTACGGAGGATCCACGCACCAAAGGCTGGAAACTGTTTAGGACTACTTGCGCCACCTGCCATGGCATGGATGGAAATGGTCTGGAAGGCCTAGCTCCACCCTTAATGAATTCTGAGTACGTGAGAGGGTCTTCTACTCGACTTGGGTTAATTTTACTACATGGACTGGAAGGCCCCATCAGGGTTGCAGGAAAAGACTATGAGTTTAACAACCCCATGCCGGGCCTGACAGATAACCAAGATATATCTAATAGAGATTTAGTGGATATAATCGCTTACATTCGATCAGCCTTTGTTACTACTTCCGAGAGCATAACCGAAGAAGAGATTCAAGCATTGCGTAGCAAACTTCCACCTACTGGTCGCTTGTATCAGTCGGCAGATTTTAAAGAATAACCTTACTTATACTACTTTATCTTCAATCACAAAATTGTATTCCGGCAGGTGCGAAGCCAAAAATAAACCTACATATCCAAATGGGAATTATTTTGAAACTATTCCCATTTGACGAAGATATGCTACTTTTGATAGTACTTTATTCCCAACCATGTTTAAAAGTATCATACGACTTGTAATCTTTTCTTGTTTAGTCTCTTGCCACACCCCGGAGCACGAAGGTCCCACGGAATATCGGCTGGTTTCTTTACCAGCACCTGTCCTTACGGAAGGCCAACTGCCTTATTTAATCACTGGGGCCGATGGAAAGCTGTATATGTCATGGATTGAAAACAACGGTGATACTACAACATTCAAGTATGCCTTTTGGTTGGGCGATCAATGGAGTGAGCCTGATGAAATTGCCCGAGGGCAGCATTGGTTTGTAAACTGGGCCGACTATCCTATGATCAGCATTAGTGCTAAAACACATATGCTAGCGCATTATTTAGCCAAAAGTGCTTCTGGAACATACTCCTACGATGTTAACGTAGTGGCTAAAAGGCAGGGCTTGGATTGGAGCCCTTCTTTTGTCCCTCATCAAGACCATACGCCCACCGAACATGGCTTTGTAACCATGCTCCCCTTGTCCGATACCACCTTCCAATTGGCTTGGTTGGACGGGCGTAATACAATTTCAAATGGCCAGGATTCAGCTGGGGCTATGACCATAAGAACCGCACAAACCAATCTGAGTGGTCAACTTAGCGCATCATTTGAATTGGATGATAAGGTATGTGATTGTTGCCAAACCTCAAGTGCACTTACAGATAAGGGGCCGGTGGTTCTTTACAGAAACCGAACTGAGGACGAAATAAGAGATATTGCCATTGTAAGACAAGTAAATGGCACCTGGACGCAACCAAAATCCATATATCCGGATCAATGGAGAATTGCCGGATGCCCTGTAAATGGCCCTCGTGTGAGTGCAATTAATAATCATCTGGCGGTGGCTTGGTTCACCGCTGCCCAAAATCGACCACAGGTAAAACTGATATTCTCTAATAATAGCGGCAAAAGCTTCAACGAGCCTATAATTATTGATCAACTAGAACCCCTTGGTCGGGTTGATGTCATCTTGTTGGATCAGGAAAAAGCCATGATAAGTTGGCTAGCCAAAGTGCCGCAAGGTGCCGAAATAAAAGCACAAGTGGTACATGCTTCTGGGGTAGTTGAAGCTCCCATAACAATCGCTCCTAGCTCTGAAGTACGCGCTAGCGGCTTCCCACAAATGGCCAAAATGGGTGATGATATCTACTTTGCGTGGACACATATCTCCGATAACGAACAAAAACATCTTAAGTTCGCAGCACTTCTGCCTCCATACGAACGTCTTCAACCTTAATATTTCACTTGTAAGATTACCAGGTGAAGTGTTTAGCTTCTAAAAAGAAACTAGCCTTTTTTTGTAAGCCAAAAATATAGGAACAATACAATTTCTTGAAATCCTCAGGGTGGGAAATTCTATACAATAAGGAA
>JAJCYK010000198.1 GCA_029262935.1 Cytophagales bacterium
GGGATGAAACCCAATATTAAAATTATGGGGTTCAGCTGGTTTATTACCTATGCCCTTCCTCTAATATTACTACATCACACAGCAATATTTTTTATAGAAGCGGGAGGTATGCACTTATTTGGATTTACTATCGTTAAAGTAATATTTAGCAGTATTTTAACTTTTATTGTGATAGTAATTCTACAATATTTGTTCTACCAACGTAGACGCAGCATATGAAGGACAATCGATCCCTTATTATTAGGTTCACCTTTGTAATCATTGGCGTTATTTTCTTGATTAAACTTTTCTCAATTCAGGTGCTGGATGAGAACTATCAGTTGGCTGCGGAAAATAATGTCATGAAGGGCTTAGTGGAATACCCTTATCGCGGACTCATTTACGATCGCAACAACAAATTAATTGTTTACAACAAACCCGTATATGATTTGATGATAGTGCCTCGAGAGGTTGTCATCGGGGATACTTTAAATTTGTGTGAACACTTAAGAATATCCAAGGAAGATTTCAGAGATAAGCTAGCTAAAGCTAGATCTTATAGTTGGTACAAGCCTTCAATCTTTCTCAAGCAACTTTCCAATGAAGACTTCGCTAGCCTTCAAGATTTACTTGTTGATTATCCAGGATTTTATATTATTCCTCGTACCGTACGATCTTACCCCTACAGTGGAATGGCCAATGCCTTGGGATACATTGGGGAAATTAGCAAATCGGGATTGTCCAGAGATAGTGCCAATTACTATCGACAGGGGGATTATATCGGTTTAAGTGGATTAGAGTCGAAATACGAAGAGCCTTTGAGGGGTAAAAGAGGCATAAAATACCGTATGGTTAATGTAAGAGGCTTAGAAAAAGGCTCTTTCAAAAAAGGTCGTTTGGATACGCTCCCAAAAATTGGAGAAAATCTAATTAGCACTATAGATATTGACCTGCAAGAATATGGAGAGACTTTGATGCTGGGTAAAGTAGGGAGCGTAATCGCTATTGAGCCAGCAACCGGAGAGATTTTGTCATTTGTTTCCGCGCCATCCTACAACCCAAATTTACTTACAGGTCGTAGTTACAGTGAATATTATGGGGTGCTATCTACTGATAGTCTTAAGCCCTTGTATAACCGACCCCTTATGGCTATGTACCGCCCTGGGTCGATATTTAAAATTGTTCAGGCCATGGTAGCCTTACAAGAGGGTGTCATTCAAGAATCTACCCGGTTGCGATGTAATCGCAACATCATTGGCTGCCACGGACCACACAGTTTTGAAAACCTACAAGGAGCTATTACTCATTCATGTAATCCTTATTTTGTACAGGTATCCCGCAAAATGATAAACCAAGGTATTTCTGAGGACACGTATGAGGACACAAGAATCGGTCTGGAAAAATGGCGGAAACATGTTGAAAGCTTTGGTCTAGGTTCACCTGTTGGTATTGACTTGCCTAATGAAAAAGGAGGTATGATTCCAAATGTCAATTACTACGACAACGCCTACAGCAGCACCAACTGGAAGTTCTCCAACATTCAGTCCATCGCCATTGGCGAAGGAGAAAACCTGGTAGTGCCTTTGCAGATGGCCAATTTTGCGGCCATTGTAGCCAATCGGGGATACTATATTAAGCCTCACTTGATAAAATCAATCGGGGGTAGTAACCAACCCCTGCCAGAATATCAGGTTAAGCATTATACCACAGTAGACACAAAGTATTTTGATGTAGCAGTGGAAGCCATGGCAGAAGTGGTTAGAAGTGGAACTGGTCAGTATCGGGCTAAGCTTGAAGGTATCGAAGTGTGTGGAAAAACAGGCACTGTTCAAAATAACAATCGACCAGATCATTCTGTCTTTATAGCATTTGCCCCCAAAGACAACCCAAAGATCGCCCTTTCAGTATATGTAGAAAATGGCGGGCAAGGGGCGCGAGCCGCCGCCGGTATTGCCGGGTTGATGATTGAAAAATATTTAAATGGGTGCACGGATCGCACGCATATGGAAGACTATGTTTTGAGGGGAGATTTTATCTATTGAAACGCGGTGAGGACATAAAAGCCAGTCGACTAGACTGGATCACGATTTTAATTGTAGCAACGCTGGCATTAGCTGGTTGGTTGAATATCTATGCGGTAGTATACGAAAGTCAGCTCGATCAATTTATTTTGGATATAAACCTAAATTCAGGTAAACAGATTTTATGGTTTGGGATATCTATAGTAGCAGTATCGCTTATTATGATCCTTGATTTTCGTTTCTTTGACTCTTTTGCATTTGGTTTCTACGGCATAATTACACTTTTACTAATTGCGGTATTACTTACGGGGACAGTTGTAAGTGGATCAAAATCATGGTTTGAAATAGGCTTCATTCGATTTCAACCAGCAGAGTTTGCCAAATTCGCTACAGCTCTGGCGATTGCCAAATATCTGAGCAAGTCTCAGGTAAAATTAGACAACCTTAAAAGCATTGGGATTGTGGCCTTGATCGTGGGGATTCCCGCGGCCTTAATTATACTTCAAGGTGACACCGGTTCTGCTTTGGTTTTTGGGACTTTCGTAATCGTTCTATATCGGGAAGGATTGTCCCCGGTTATTGTGATTATCGGCTTGGTAGCGGTGGCCTTGTTTGTACTGACCTTACTATTTAGCCCCTTAATATTAATCAGTGCACTCTTGGCGATTGGTGCTGCTGTCCTTTTGTTTTGGCTGATAAGTAAGAAAGTTACTCCGAAAAAATTATTGACCTTAGGTGTCATGATTGTGATACCAATTGCAGTTATCTTAAGTGTAAACTGGGTGGTTACAGAAGTTATGCAACCTCACCAGCAAAATCGAGTAAAAGCCTTTGTCAACCCTGAAGCAGATCCTTTGGGGTACGGCTATAACGTAACTCAATCAAAAATTGCCATAGGCTCTGGTGGACTCTTAGGTAAAGGTTTCTTAGAAGGAACACAAACCAAATTCGACTTTGTGCCAGAACAAAGCACCGATTTCATTTTTTGTACCATTGGTGAAGAACACGGCTGGATAGGAAGTTTTATTCTTATTTCACTTTTTGTAACCCTATTGCTGCGCATTGTATTTCTAGCAGAAAGGCAAAAATCAAAATTTTCTCGAATTTACGGATATGGAGTAGCCTCCATTCTCTTCTTTCATTTTATGGTAAATATCGGTATGACCATTGGGTTGTTCCCGGTAATAGGCATACCACTGCCATTTTTTAGTTATGGTGGCTCATCTTTGTTGGCCTTTACTATTCTAATTTTTATTCTGTTGAAAATGGACGCCCACAGGATGCAGGTCTTGGTGCATTAGAATCTACGCGAAACCAAGTCTAATAATTCTTTTACTGCAGTGCTTTCCATATCCCACTGGGATCTTCCACTGGAATTGTCGTCTATAATTTTTACTGCTTCTATATAAGTCCCACACTTTTCAATTTTTTCGAGAACCGTTCCAAACTCTTGCGAATCACCTGCAAAAAGCTCATTGACAAACATGAATTTTTGGTTGATCGTAAGGCTCTCTTTAATGTTCTGAACTTTTTTATTTAAATGTTGATCCGCCAATGTATTTTGATCCTTCTGTAATTTGTCATTTAATGAAACCACCTTTTTGGCATAACGCTCGTTGACGTTTTTGGTTGATCCGTTCTCCTTAGGTGCTACCGGTACTGCTTCTTTTTTCCACAGATTGCTTACTTGCATCGCAATGACTTTGGAAAATGCCTCCACATTGACGTCCACAGAATCCCATTGATTTTGCCATTGTAGCACATTTTGTTCAATAAACTTGTAAAACTCTTCTTCTGTGATGCTGTCTTTATTCTCTTTTGCTTGTTCATCTATAAGTTCCAATAAAAGCCCTCTATTGACTCTAACGAATCTTTTGAGGTTGATCAATTCTTTGGTCTTTAAACTTTTAGAGCCATCTGGCCAAATAAAATGCTGATAATAATACTCCGGCTGAAACACCTGATGCATGGTCTCCTCTACTGCTTGCTGCAATAGCGGGCGTAAACTACCTTGATCTAACTTAATGTGTCTGGAAAGCACATCCATGAACGTCTTTAGTGCGGTCTGTACCGCTGGGGCTTTGTAATCAAAGTATGGGCTTTCCAATTTGCTCAACTCGGCCTCCCATTGTAAAAAAATATTCTTCAAAAGGTTATAATTAACCTGTTCGGGAGTGCATAAGGTGGTCAGGTCCCGGCCTGCCAAGTGGGGTCCTTCCTTAAACGCGGTGTCCAGTATGTTGTTTGTGTAGGAAACACTATAGGATTTCAGATAATCTCGATTAATTTTGCCTTCCATATCGTTGTCGCGCTTGGCCTTCAAAGTTTCTCTAATTTACTGATTATGAAGTCGAGCAGGGGTATTTTTTGTAAAATTAAGGAATATGGCCAGAATCGTCATTAAAAATCTAAATAATAGAACAATTGAGGCCCGTAATAATAACTCTCAATACGTTTTAAATATTATCCATGAAAATAATATTGATTGGATGTATGCCTGTGGTGGCAAAGGGCGTTGTACAACCTGTAAATTTATTGTATTAAAAGGGGCATCCAACCTTAGCAGTCTAACAGCAGCGGAAGAGTCCTATTTCAACAATGGTCAACTACAACAAGGGGAGCGATTGGCGTGTCAATGCAAGATTTCTGGTGACATTACTATACAAGTGCCCTTAGCAAGTAAATTCCCACACATGAAATACTCCGATTAATGTTTATCGAACCACATATTGGCCCTTTATCGGATTCCCTCAAAAAACACGGTTGGATTGAGGTAATATGTGGCTCAATGTTTTCTGGAAAAACGGAAGAATTGATTAGACGACTTAACAGAGCTTTGATTGCCCAACAAACTTTGGAAATCTTTAAACCTCAGGTAGATTCTAGGTATCATAAAGACCATGTGGTTTCACATAACGAAAATACCATTAGATCTACTGCCGTTAGCTTTGCGCAGGACATTCTATTATTAGCGGGTAATTGTGATGTAGTGGGCATTGATGAGGTGCAATTTTTCGATAATGAAATTGTTGAGGTTTGTCAAAACCTGGCTTATTCCGGTAAACGGGTGGTAGTCGCTGGATTGGACATGGACTTTCGAGGAAAACCCTTTGGTCCCATGCCTGACTTAATGGCAATGGCCGAATATGTAACGAAAGTGCATGCGATTTGCGTCCAGTGTGGTAACATTGCTTCCTATAGCTTTCGATTGGACTCCGCACAAGAAACGGTGGTGGTTGGTGAAAAAGACACCTATGAGGCAAGATGTCGCAACTGTTTCAATAGAGGCATGGAAAACAAAAATAATGACTAAACGGATTCTAATACTTTTTCTATTGCCCCAGTTATTATGGGGGCAAGAAGAAATTCCTATAGGTACCTGGAGGACACATTTTAGTTTTAGGGACGCACATAGCATCGCACTGACCCAATCGGGCGCCTATTGTGCTGGGTCAAACAGTCTCTTCTTTCTAGATCTTGAAGATAACAGTCTAACCAAACTTAGTAAAATAGATGGCTTAAGCGGTACGTCAATCCGTACGATCAACTTTCATGAGAGCTTGAATACTTTGGTTATTGCCTACAATGATGGTGTCATTGATCTTTTAAGAGACGGCGAAATTAAGGAGATCAATGACATTGCGGAAACTCCCATTAGTGGGGGAAAAAGTATCCACCAAATCTTTTTCTCCGGGACAACTGGCTACTTGTCCACGGATTTTGGAGTGGTGGTTTTAGATTTGATCAAAGAAGAGATAAGAGAAGCGTATACCAATATAGGAACAGATGGGTCTTCCATACAGATCAATTATGGTACTGTATTTCAAGATAGTCTCTTTTTGGCCACCGAAGAAGGTGTAATAGCCGGTGCTTTGAATGATGATGTAAACCTTTTGGATTTTACCAACTGGAAGCGCTTCGGTCCAAGCAAGGGTATACCGGCGCAAAGTGTTTCTACAATTGCCACTTTCGATAATCGGGTAGTAGCTACCCTTGATGAAGACGGAGTATACTTTTATAACAACTCTGCCTGGGACAGGCTGGACTTTGACCTTAACGAAAAGGCTTTAGCTGTTTATCAAAGCCAAGATGCTTTACTGCTAACCCTAACCAGTCAACTGCTGGAAATTGATACTAATGACGACATTAGTTTCTCCTCTGATCCTTTATACGACAAACCAAAAATGGCGCTACGAGATGATAGAGGTTTATGGGTAGCAGATGGTATTAATGGGCTTGTGACTTCAGCTTCGGGTACATTAAGCAGCATCTATCCTAGCGGACCTTTTTCAGACAGCTTATCGTCTTTAACAAGAGTTAACAACAGCCTTATTGCATTGCCTCCAGGATATGACCCATTTGGTAGTCCACTAAGGACAAGACTAGGGGCCAATCAGTTTACTAAAGGGGTTTGGACTAGTCTAAATGCCACTAATTTGCTAAATACCAGCCCATTTCCAGACATTACCGATCTGGTAGACGTCACCTTCAATTCTATTGACAACAAGTATTACTTTGCCTCGTACGGAGAAGGTATTCTTCAATGGAATTCGGATGGCGTTTCCGAAATTCTTGATGAGAATAGTGCTGGGAGCACTCTTATCAACACCTCCTCAGGACGAAACGTTAAGATCACCAGTGTATTGAGTGCTGCAGACGGTACCATTTGGGCTACTAATCATGGAAATCCTCAGCCATTACATCAATACAATCCCCTAGAGGAAAGTTGGAAAGCATTGGCCACTCCTTTTGTTTCGGCCCGGTTTCCATTGGACTTACAGGCCATGGATAATGGGGACTTTTGGATGCGTTTAGATCCCAGTGCTGGTGGGGGAATTTTTGTTATTAACGGTGAAACTGCAGAGCAGAAGTTATTAACCAATAGCATTGGTCAAGGAGGTCTTCCTAGTAGAATAGTGAACGATTTAGTCATCGATCGACAAGGACAGGTCTGGGCCGGTACAAATTCAGGCATTGCCCTTTATCCCTTTCCGTTTGATATTCTCGAACGCCCAGAGGTCAACGCTAGTACCGTTTTTATTGATGGCCGCCCACTTTTGAGGGACGAAAAAATCAACTCTATCGCTGTTGATGGAGGCAATCGCAAATGGATAGGTACCGACAACGGACTGTGGTTATTTAGTGAACTTGGGGACCGTGTGATATTAAATTTTACAGCACAGAACAGCCCCTTGCCTAGTAATGTGATAGAAGATGTAGCCATTGATGAAACCAGTGGTGAAGTTTTTATTATTACAGATCAAGGTATGGTATCGTATCGAGGCACGGCTACTAATGGCAAAACCGCACATCAAAAAGTGCGCATTTTTCCAAACCCTATTACACGTGATTTCAGCGGCACTGTAGGAATTTCTGGATTAGTGAGTAACGCCATTGTTAAAATTGTTGATATAACCGGCCAATTGGTAACTGAGCTACGGGCTCAAGGAGGCACTGCCACTTGGAATGTTGCCGATTTTCAGGGGCGAAAAGTAAATTCGGGAGTCTATTTGATTTACAGCAGTAATGAAGAAGGTAATGAAACCTTTGTCGGTAAAGTTGCAGTGATAAACTAACATGATTCTAAAAACTCGAGGTATAGTTTTAAAATACATTCGTTATCGTGAGACATCAATAATTGTCAACATCTATACTGAAACTCTAGGTTTGCAAAGTTATATCGTCAACGGAGTCCGATCGTCTCGCAGCAAAAAGAA
>JAJCYK010000199.1 GCA_029262935.1 Cytophagales bacterium
GCTATTGATCAAACTGAAATTACCAATCAACCTGAGAATAATGAAGCTACCGGGAGTGAAGAAGGCACTGAAATGGACGACCAACAGCCCAATGAATTGGAACGACTATCGCGAGATTTAACGGAAGCAAAAGACAAGCATTTAAGGTTGTATTCTGAGTTTGAGAATTTCCGTAGAAGGACCGCTAAGGAAAGGCTAGAGCTGATCGGTTCAGCCAATGCAGACTTAATCAGAGCCTTACTGCCAGTGGTTGATGATTTTGAAAGAGCACAAAAGGCCGCAGATGGTGACAATTCCCTAAGCATACAACAGGAGGGCATGAACCTTATTTACCAAAAGCTGATAAAAGAATTGACTCAAAAGGGATTGAAACCAATGGATAATTTAATTGGAAAAAGTTTTGATGCCGAAGTGCATGAAGCTATTTCCCAAATTCCCGCTCCTAAAAAAAACCTTAAAAATTGCATAGTAGACGTGGTAGAAAAAGGATATTATCTCAACGATAAAGTTTTGCGCTACGCAAAAGTGGTAATTGGTACTTAACGATATGGCAAAAAGAGATTATTACGAAATATTAGGGATTGATAAGTCTGCGGGTACAGACGAAATAAAGAAAGCCTATCGTAAGGTTGCTATCAAGTTCCATCCCGACAAAAACCCGGATGACCCCAGCGCCGAAGATAAGTTTAAGGAAGCAGCTGAGGCATACGAAGTTTTGAGTGATGCAGATAAGAAAGCCCGTTACGACCGATTTGGTCATCAAGGCATGAATGGTGGTGGATTTGGAGGGCAAGGCGGCGCAGGTATGTCTATGGACGATATTTTCAGCCAGTTTGGAGATATTTTTGGTGGAGGCAGTCCCTTTGAAAGTTTTTTTGGAGGAAGTAGAAGTCGGGTAAGAAAAGGTTCTAACCTACGAATAAAACTAAAACTAACCCTAGAGGAAATAGCACATGGGGTGGATAAAAAGATTAAAGTAAATAGAAAGACCGCAGCTGCAGGTGTGACTTTTAAAACTTGTAATACCTGTGGAGGGAGTGGACAAGTACGAAAAGTAGTGAATACCATGCTCGGTCAAATGGTTAGTACCAACACCTGTCCTACCTGTCAAGGGTCTGGACAAATACTGGATCATCGCCCAGCTGGAGTAGATCCTTCTGGATTAGAACCCAAAGAAGAAGTTATCGAAATTAAAATTCCAGCAGGTGTAAGTGAAGGCATGCAACTTAGTATGTCAGGAAAAGGAAATGAAGCTCCTATGAGCGGTGTAGCAGGAGATCTATTAATATTAATAGAAGAGAAAGAAGACGATCAGCTCAAAAGAGATGGGAATAATGTCATTTATGACCTTTACGTAAGTTTCACTGATGCAGCATTGGGTACTTCATTAGAAGTCCCTACCATTGACGGTAAAGTCAAAATCAAATTAGATCAAGGTACCCAAAGCGGAAAGATTTTGCGCTTAAGAGGTAAAGGGATTAAGGATCTAAATGGTTATGGAAAAGGAGATCAATTGATCCATGTTAATGTATGGACTCCTAAAGAGCTGACTAAAGAAGAAAGAAGCGTACTAGAAAAGCTTCAGGATGCTCCAAATTTTCAACCCAATCCCAATAAAAACGACAAAAGTTTCTTCGAGCGAATGAAGGAATTCTTCTAAAAAACCTTCGTTTAATTAAAGAGATTTGGCATTTACGTGAATTTCTGGGCTTTTTTTTATAAATGTTGCAACACAAACCGCTCCTTTCCGTAACCTATTAACATGTGGAGGATATTACTCTTGGGGCTTTCTGGCTTTATAGGACTGAGTACCTATGGTCAGATAAAGAAGCATTATACAGTTGAAAATAGTAAGACATTTGATAAAGTTGACATTACTTTATCTGGTGGCTCTGGGACATGTTTCGTACGCCCCACACCTAATAGTAATCCCGTAAACATTTACGGTAAGTCCCAATCCCAAACTCAAAACCCCGCATGCCAATCCATACTTGTTGATAGAGTTCAGCAAGTGAGTGTTAATTTTCTGGAAGATCGAGTAGATCAATCCCCCGTAAAGAAAGTTTCGTTTAATGTCTTTGGTAGCGAAGAAGAGGACGAAGGGGATCAATGGCACGTTTATTTATCTAAGAAAAAGCCGGTATTGTTGAACTTAAATTACGGCATGGGCGATGCCTATGTGGACTTGTCAGGTTTATCTGTGGAAAAACTGAAAGTAAATACGGGAAGTGCTGACGTTAAAGTGGGATATGTCTCCGGTCAATACAATCAACAAGAAATGGATACGTTCAGCATAAAAGTTGATTTAGGTGAACTAGAAGCGCGGCATGTGGCACTATCGAATGCACGTAACATCATTGCGGATGTAGGATTTGGCACTTTGTTTTTGGATTTTACAGATAATAGTAAGGTCAAAAGTATGGTAACCGCCACGGTAGGAGCGGGTAGCTTAATTGTAAATGCTACGAATGCCACAAACCCCATAATCATTTATATACAAAATAGTCCACTCTGCAGGATCAAGATACCTAAAGGATTTACGGAAATAAGAAAAAACGTATTTGTTAACAACAACTACCGAGAAGACGCCAATAACCTCATTACCTTCAACGTAGATGTTACCATGGGTAACATTATATTCAAATCGAACTGATACCCTCCCCCCTTTTTTATTAGTCAAAACTTTTTTGGCCTCTAAAAGTTCTATATTTGGCGTAAACGGAAGAACCTTTGCATCTCCTAGAAGCACAAAACATCTACAAAAGCTACGCAGACCATAAAGCCTTAACGGATATTAGTTTTCAAATTCCAGCTCAAACCATTTTTGGCCTGTTAGGCCCAAATGGTGCAGGAAAGACTACCTTAATTCGCATCATTACTCAAATAATACGAGCGGACTCGGGTCAAG
>JAJCYK010000200.1 GCA_029262935.1 Cytophagales bacterium
AGTGGGGCTTAACACCTTCAGACCTAATCTTTTTATTGGATCCAATCAGGTTACGACACTAATGCTAACTAGTGCAAACAAAATAGAATTATGTATAAGAACTACCTATAGATTGCTTGGCGAAATTTGTTCCGGAATCGAGTTTTTTCAATCATTAATATTTCAGGACTTTCGGTGGCGTTAACCATTTGCATGCTACTATGGTTGTACATTCGCAGCGAGTCCGTATTTGACAAACATCATCAATTTGCAGATAACTTGTATTTAGTCAATAGCGAAGTACTTTCGTCAGAAGGGATAGGAGAAGAAGAATATTCCATGCTTTCAGCTCCCTTTGCGGAAGCCTTAAAAACCGAGTATCCGGAAATTGCCGAGGTAGCCAGAATGATGGCGGCCCCAATTGAAAGTAAGATAGCCTTGCAAGTCATAGAGGAAAGTAAATCGATTCAATCATTTTATGAATCAAAAGGATATCATGTTGATACCACATTTTTTAAATTGTTTTCCTATCACTTCTTAGAAGGAGATCTCAGTATGGCTTTGCGTGACCCTCACTCAATAGTCCTATCGGAAGAAGTGGCCATTAAGATTTTCGGTAATGTGCCAGCACTCAATAAAATCATTCGGATTAATAGCGCTACGGGTAATGGGCAAGATTTCACTGTGACGGGGGTTTACCGCGATGAGAGTTACCGATCACATATTGATGCTAGGTTTTTTGTCCCCATTACTGCCGGTTGGGTTGGGGACTTTCTGCGGTACCGCGATCAAAATTTTTCAAGCAACAATATTTTTTATACCTATCTACGATTGCATCCTGGGTCCAATAGCCAGGATTTGGAACAAAAGCTTCCAGCATTCATGAAGAAATATGCTGGTGATGACCTTAAAACAGCGGGCTTTAACAAGCGTATTTTTCTGACTAAAGTCCCCGGTCTACATTTATATGATGCTATTAATACAATAGTCACTCCTACCAGTAGTAATACATATCTAAATGCGTTGGGTACTATTGGGCTATTTATATTACTACTCACTTGCATCAACTTTATGAATCTATCGACAGCACGTGCCACAAAAAGGGCTATTGAAGTAGGAGTGCGGAAGGTTATGGGCGCTAGTAGAGGGATTTTAATACGTCAATTTCTTGGTGAATCTATAGTCATTTCATCATTATCCGTAGTACCTGCAATTTTGTTACTACTGCTATTTATTGGGCTTTTTAACCAACTCACAGGTAAAACACTTGACGTGTCAGAATTATTGGAACCTGAAGTCATTTTTGCTTTTGCATTCCTGCTCATATTTACTGGATTTCTTGCCGGAAGTTACCCCGCATTTTATTTATCGGTATTTAATCCGGCAAAGGTTCTAAAAGGTAGATTTGCCAACACTATTTCTGCAAATACCTTGCGGCGTGGGTTAGTGATTCTTCAGTTCGTTATTTCAGTAGGCCTGGTATCATCCACAGTCATTATTTTCAAACAAACGGAATTTATGAATGATAAGCCGCTGGGATTTGTAGGTGATCAACAAATCATAGTCCCTTTATCAAGTAATGAAGCGCGTAAATCCTACGAAGTTTTACGCAATGAGATTTTACAAGGCAATCAGGTGGATGGTGTTGCGGGAGCGATGTTTTATCCGGGGATCTACAACCCCCAATCCCTAACCTTGTATCGTCCAGATCAAACAGTTGACGACATACAGGCGGTTACCATCAACCAAATCGACACTTATTTTCTTGATATGATGGGATTCGAACTGGAGGCAGGGCGAGTGTTTTCTAAGGCATTTCCAGCAGATACAAGTAATAGGATTATCGTAAATGAAGCTACACTCGCATCACTAGCAATCCCCTTGGAGCGTGCAATTGGTCAAAGGCTAAACTTTGATAATCAAGGGGTCACTAATTCTTATGAGATAATTGGTGTTGTGAAAGATTTTCACTTTGAAGGTTTGCATTATCAAATTCAGCCATATGCATTTCTCCTTCATAGTAGTTCAAATTTTAATTATGTTGTAGCACATATCAATACAGCATTTATTGATGATGCAATTATCTTTCTTGAGCAGATATGGAAAGAAGTTAATCCTAATGAACCATTTGAATATGGCTTTCTTAAAGAAGATTTCCGGAAGAACCATTTGGCTGAGGACAGAATTTTACACATCATTGGATATTTTACGATAATTTCAATTGTTATCTCATGCTTAGGCTTATTTGGGCTATCAGCATTTGCAGCTCAGCAACGCACAAAGGAAATCGGTATCAGAAAAGTGCTTGGCGCTTCGGTACT
Source organism: Cytophagales bacterium (assembly GCA_029262935.1). Taxonomy (GTDB): domain Bacteria; phylum Bacteroidota; class Bacteroidia; order Cytophagales; family Cyclobacteriaceae; genus JAJCYK01. The sequence continues at coordinate 2,301 of JAJCYK010000200.1, forward strand.
CGGTGTTACTACAATGCTATCTAAAGATTTTGTTAAACTAATGTTTATTGCGATCATTATCGCCACACCAGTAGCTTGGTATATTATGAGCCGTTGGTTGGAAACTTTTGCCTATAGAATTGACCTATCATGGTGGATATTTGCACTGGCCGGCCTGCTATCTGTAGTAATTGGGTTGGCAACCATAAGTTTTCAGGCTTTTAGAGCCGCAATGACTAACCCGAATGTAAGTTTGAGAACGGAGTGACTGTAGTAGGTACTATCTCATACGATGTGTAATGTAAACTCTGCCTTTTGTTTAACGGTCCTTATGCAAATGACCTTCCGTTATTATTGACTTTGGGTTTCCCGCTTCTTAATATTCATTCCAATACATTTCCTGAATTGGCCAAATATGCATTTAAGGAACAGATTATGGTATCTGATGTTTTTATGTTAAAAAGTAACTCAATCTTCGTCTGAGCGTTGGCCTGAAACAAAAGCGGGGTGTGCGTGCGCCTGTGGGCTGAAGCATTTTTGTTTCTAGACTTTTTGAATTCTTTTGTGGCAATGACAAAAGAATTTGCCCAGCCGACATGAGGCTATGTTGGAACACCCAGATGCGGCAGGCTACAATGAACTGATGTGTGAGTTTATCCACAGCGTGGGCCAACAATTAACCGCATTAAAGTTAATATTTTCATTTCTAGTTCCAATGCCACAATGAATTACAGCCATTGTTAGCCACTGGCTTTTAATTTTCTATATCAATTGGTTTTTCAGTTGATGTAACACAATCAATTTTCCATTCATCACCATATTTTTTATAAATAGCAGTCCAAGCATAATGGGTTTCATCATCAATCAAATCTCCATTTTCACCTTCATATGTAATCTTCACTATTTTATCCACTATTGAATAGGCAAGTTTTCCATCTTCTGAAAATCTAATTATTGGATCAGTAACATCGTCCCACTTCACAAATTCAACTGAGGAAAAGTAATTGTGATACCTTGCTATTATTTCTTTTTTCTTGGGGTGCGTTATTTCTCCTTTGTTGACGGAAATAAAATTCTCCGAAAGGTTACTGGCAAATGAAATGGAGTCTTTGTTGAAATGATTGTCGCGTTGCAATTTATGCAATTGTAAAATTTTGTCTCTTTCTGCCTCGATGTTCACTTGATTTTGTTCTTTACAAGAAACGATCAGAATTATGGCCAGTGATATAAAAATAGTAGTTCTCATTTCATTAATATTTTCTGCTTGTGGCTAACTTGTTGATAAATGGAATATAGCCAAAATGTTCTTTTTAACATAAAGCCAAATGTGTTAACCAAACCAATTGAAGGTGTTTTCACTATATTCAACACATTGATATCGTTACATGTTTCATCAAAATACCGGAATTAAAACCAACCAGCCTTTTAATGCATTTTATCTTTTGTTAGAAGCTTTCGATATTTTATAAGTGCCTTCCATATTGCAACATAAGCTGTACTTTGTTTTTCATTATCTGTTTCGTGATTGCAAATAATTACAACTCCTAATTGATCCCTAGGATTAAAACTAACTACCGTAGTAATTCCCGCACCTGACCCTTGATGGAACCTATCATTCAGTCGTTTCTGAACAAACCAAAATATTCCTATTCCATCTGATTCATCAATATCCAGAATTTGATCAAACATGGTCTTATAAGAATTCTGTGAGATCAAGGTTCCCTTTCTATTAGCTCCTTGGATCATTTCAATTAAATATTTTTGAAGTTCAGCGCCGGAAGACCTAATAGCACCATCAGCATAAGTACTGAAGGAATACTTAGGGCACTGATCACCATTATTTAGATATGGAATGGCTTCATTTTTGGGATTCCTGGGCGGTTCGAAATCCCAATTTGTATTTATCATATTTAATGGTTCAAAGATAGTCTGTCTAACATATTCTGAATAAGGTTTTTTCTGAGCAATTTCCACTATGTATGCTGTTAGGGCCGCTCCGATATTGCTGTATTCATAGCTCGATCCAACTGTTGTGTTTTTGAAATGATCTTTAGTATACCATTCCCCATCTGGAGTCAGGTAGTTC
>JAJCYK010000201.1 GCA_029262935.1 Cytophagales bacterium
TAGTATATTAGTGCCATTTTTAGTGGCCCTATTTCGTATAAAACGACTAAATAGGACGTCTAGAATACTTTTTTACTTCATTGTTGTGTCCCTTTTCATGGAAATGGTGACTACCTATTTGGCGTATAATAATATTCAAAACATTCGCTTGTTTCCAATCTGGATTGCAATTGAAGGCACGTTTCTTAGTTGGATTTATCGGCTTGAACTAAAAGGGTATTGGAAAATTGTAATCAACATATTTTTGGCATGTTTGCTCTCCTTATGTATGATTAGCTTGCTTGTTTGGAATAATTCGGATTCATTCAGTTCGATTGCAGGTACCGTAGAAAGTGGAACAGTCATCGTGCTAACTTTAGTGTATTATTATCAATTATTCGAAAGTTTAAAGGTAACCTCACTAGGGAGAGAACCCATGTTTTGGTTTAACGCAGCATTCTTCTTGTACTTCGCCGGGAACTTGTTCCCAATAGTGGCTAAGGGGATTTTTGGCGATGCGGGTTGGACTGCTGAAGAAAATGAAATTCTTTTGAGAATTTTTTCAATTTCGTCTTTAATGTTGATCATCCGAAACATTTTAATCGCCATTGGTTTTTGGCGTATTCCAAGAAAATGGACATAGTTAATGTAGTAATCTTAGGCACTTTGGGCATGTTGTTACTGGCAACATCCATTGTTGCATTTGTTTTTATTTATCAAAAGAAATTGATAGAACGAGACTTGAAGATTCAAAAAATGCAAGCTGAATACCAAAAAGACCTGCTTAAAGCCACCATTGAGGCTCAAGAAAAAGAAAGGAAACGTATATCCCAGGACTTACATGATGATATTGGGGCCATGCTATCTACTATTAAACTAAGCTTAGTAGGCCTGAAAAGAGGTGCTAATTTGGACGAAAAGCAATCCGGGAGATTACAAAACACCAAGGAGTTGATAGACGAAACCGTAGGGAATGTTAGACGGTTGTCCCGTGATTTATTGCCGGCAACACTTGACGAATTTGGATTGATTTACGCCTTGGATCAATTGTTTGACAAAATTAAATCCAACACCATCCTTCAGGTGAAATTCGAGCACCCCAAGAAACTTCAAAGAATGGAGAAAATCGTGGAACTGGCTTTATATCGAATTGTACAAGAATTATGTAACAACATCATTAAGCACGCCCATGCCTCTGCAGTACACGTTTTAGTAGACCAAACTGATGATAATTTTAAAATTGTAGTGATTGATAACGGGGATGGATTTCCCAATTTGTCACCAGGTGTTCCCAAGAAAAAATCATTAGGCTTAGGACTGAAAAACATCGAAAGTAGATTAAGTATGATCAATGCCACCATAAGTTATGATTTGGCACCTGAAAAAGGAACAAAAGTATGTATTAACATGGGTTACATTTTAGAGAATCTGAATTAATAGTTACCACTAACCATTGCCTAATGTATATGAAAACCATAAAAACGGTCATTGCTGACGATCACAAGCTGTTTCGAAAAGGCCTAAGTTCAATGTTTGAAGATATTCCCGGCGTATCAGTGATAGGAGAGGCAGCAAATGGTCAGGAGCTTCTATCCTTATTAACTAAAAAAGACCCAGATCTCATATTAATGGACTTGAAGATGCCAATAATGGATGGTATCGAAGCCACCGAACACATTAAATCCAAATACCCTGACATAAAGATCATAGTATTGTCTATGTATGAAGATGAACGGTTCATCATACATCTTTTAGAACTTGGAGTAAACGGCTACTTATTAAAGAATGCCGACCCAGAAGAGATGGAATATACCATAGACACTGTAATGACTAAGGATTTTTGCTTTAATGATCAGGTAACGAACATTATGCGCAAGAACTTATTTGGTACACGCAAAGGCAAGCCCAATTTCGATACTAACGTACAATTTACCCCTAGGGAGTTGCAAATTCTCAAGCTCGTTTGCAAAGAAATGACCAATACCGAGATTGGTACGGAACTTCACTTAAGTTCCAGGACAGTTGAAGGCCATAGAAAGAAGATCCTTGAGAAAACCGGGGCTAAGAACACTGCCGGTATGGTTTACTTTGCAGTAAAAAATGGCATGGTAGACATGGTATAACCCGCTAAAACCCAACTTTTTTCAATTTAATCGACCACCTAATCAGGTTAGTCGATAATTTCCATAAGTTCATCTTAATTAGACATTTATATTGTCTTTTCAGTAGTATTTATTGAATTATTTCCCTACCTTCATAGCCCTTTAATTCTTCATATGGGTTACAAATCTTACATATGTAGTATTCATAAGGAAACAGCACCAATTTTACCCAGCTGCCTCAAGGCAACTTTTTAAAAGGAAGATCCAATTAGTATAATACCCGACGTGCATAAAAAAACCGCTTACAAAAAATTAAACTATTTCAATATGAAAAAGGATATTTACAAGACAAGATATCTTTTTTTGACTTTGTTGATCACCTGTATAATAATAGGAAATTCGACGTTGTCATACTCAACTCACAAAGATGACATTAAGTCAGAATTTAAAGAGTCAGAGCATAAAAAGGATAATCATTCTCATTTTGGTTCGAATAGTATAGAAATACCCTCTTGGCAATTGATGACGCCGAATCAAGCGTTGTTGTTCTCATCCAA
>JAJCYK010000202.1 GCA_029262935.1 Cytophagales bacterium
TCTCGACTCCAGTCCTGGCTGGGTTTTACAGTATCATGATGTGAATTCAATAATATGGTGGGGGCTCCTACATCATGGTTCTTTCCCACGGCCCAAACATTATTATCTTTGCGTATTGCAGAAATGCCATACCCATTAAGAAATTTTTTTATGTGCTGGGCAGTACGTCCTTCTTCTTTTGAAGGTGAGGGTGTTGCTATAAGCTGCTTAAGAAGCTCGATTGATTGATCAATCAAACTTTCCCGAATGTGTTTGCCTAGTCTTAATTCATACATAATAACGTTCCCCCCGGAGGGTTTTTTAAAATGCCCTGCCAATCGCAAAGTCTGATTTCATCAACTCCATTGCTTAGAGCAGTAAAAGCATTGTCCAATTTAGGTACCATTCCATCAACAATACAACCATTATTCTTTAACTCCATATATTTATGATGAGGTAATTTTGAAATTAATGTGGATGAGTCCTCAGGATCTAATAACACTCCTGGTTTATCAAAACAGAACAATAAATTGACCTGATAGTCTTTACATAGTTGCTGTGCTACAAAAGCGGAGATGGTATCGGCATTGGTATTTAACAATTGTCCTTGGCCATTGTGAGTCAATGGGCACAATACTGGAATCATGTCTAAAGAAAGAAATGATTTTAGATTTTGAGATGATTGTTGCGGGTCGATGTCTCCGGCATAACCAAAGTCGATGTCTGCAACCGTTCTTTTTTCTGCTCTGATAATATCTGCATCAGCGCCACATAATCCTAAAGCAGCAACACCTTTAGCCTGTAATCGTGCCACCAAATCTTTGTTTATCAATCCGGCATAGACCATAACCACTACTTCCAAAGTGGCAGCATCTGTTATTCGACGACCCCCAATCATTTGAGGTACCATACCTAATTTTGCACTAAGGTCTGAAGCTTGTGGCCCTCCTCCATGAACCAAGATTTTTGAGTGCTGAATATTAGCAAAAGCGGTAAGAACTGCGTTTAGCTGGTTCTCGTCAGCCACCACATTGCCACCAATTTTCCATATGTCTAATTTGGATTTCATAGCGTTGACAAAAGTTGATCCAATACAGCTTGAGCGGCAAATAAACGATTTTTGGCTTGCACGAGTACTAAGGAATGATCCACGACTTCATCAGTAGCTACCACGTTGCGACGCAAGGGCAGGCAATGCATAAATTGACCATTATTAGTTAAACTCATCTTTTCTTGGTTTATGGTCCATGCTGGATCGGTGCAGAGTACTTTTCCATATTGTTCGTAGCTGCTCCAGTTTTTTGCATAAATAAAGTCGGCATCGATAAAAGCCTCTTCCTGATTGTGGCATATGGCGGCGCCACTACAAAAGTCTGATGAGAGATTATATCCTTCTGGGTGAGCAATCATCAAGTCACAATCGGTTTCAGAAACCCATTGTAAAAATGAGTTGGCAACAGCTTGGGGCAAAGCTTTTGGATGAGGGGCCCAGCTTAACACAACCTTCGGCTTTGATCTGGTCTTCGTTTCCTCGATGGTTATTACATCCGCCAAGGATTGCAAGGGATGTAGTGTTGCACTTTCCAAACTGACAATAGGAACTTGAGCGTATTTTACAAAAGCATGGAGCACCTTTTCCTGATAATCCACCAAACGGTCTACTAGTCCGGCAAAGGTGCGGATGCCGATAATATCACAATACTGACTAAAGACAGCGGCTGCGTCTTTTACATGCTCCACGGAAGAGCCATCCATTACGCTACCGTCTTCAAACTCCAACTGCCAACTGTCCTGGTTTACATTAATTACCATTACATTCATCCCTAAATTGTAAGCGGCCCGTTGAGTACTTAAACGCGTCCGTAAGCTTGGGTTCATGAATAGCAAGCCCAAGGTCTTTCCTTCCCCCTGCTGCTTTTTAGCATATGGGTTCTGCTTGAAATTTCGCGCGCTAGCCACTAGTGCTTCCAGGTTGGTGACATCGTCAATCGATAAAAAGTTGTTCATTTTCTAAGCTTCGGTTTAAAGATTCAATAAATTGATCAGCCTCTAGTGTTGTTAAGCACAAGGGTGGAAGTAGTCTTAATATGTGGGGATCACTGGAGGAACCTACAAATATCCTTTCTTCAAATAAAAGATGATTACGCAGACGTTTCACAGAGGTTCCCAGGTCCAACCCTATCATTAACCCTTGGCCTCGAATCTCTTTTATGGCACTTATTTCAGACAATTTATCATGCAAATAATTACCCACTTTATTGGCCTGTGCAACCAAATTTTCAGATTCCATGATTTCCAATACAGCGAGTGCTGCACAACAAGCCAAATGATTCCCACCGAATGTGGTGCCAAGTTGACCGTAAATTGCCTGGAGTTCTGGTTTGATTAAAACACCGCCAATGGGAAAGCCATTTCCCATGCCTTTGGCCATGGTAATAATATCAGGCTTTATGTTGGCGTATTGGTGAGCAAAAAACTTCCCTGTCCTACCGTATCCCGACTGTATTTCGTCCAAGATCAGCAAAGCTCCATGTTTGTCACACAAACGACGCAGGTGTTGCAGAAAATTTGGATCAGGGACATTAATTCCGGCAATACCCTGAACCCCTTCAATTATAACCGCGGAAATTTCATTTTCCTTAAAGGCTGTTTCGACCCTATCAAGATCATTTAGTGGGAGTATGGTGACGTGTTCGCTGCTGTTTATGGGGGCCCGCAGCTTCTCGTTGTCCGTTACAGCCAAAGCTCCTGCGGTTCTGCCGTGAAACCCACCTTGAAAGGCAACTACTTGGGACTTTTTATTCGTGAAGGATGCAAGTTTCAAAGCGTTTTCATTTGCTTCCGCACCTGAATTGACCAAGAACAGTTCATAGTTGTCATATCCACTAGCGATACCAAGTTTATCAGCTAGTTCCAATTGTCGAGGGTTGATGACTGCATTTGAATAGAACCCCAACAGGTTTAGTTGATCGGTGATTCGTTTGATGTAATGAGGATGGCTATGTCCTACTGATACCACAGCATGACCTCCATATAAGTCTAGATATTGGTGTCCCTGATTGTCAAATAGCCTGCACCCCAACCCTCGCTCGGGGGTAATCTCAAATAATGGGTATACTTCGAAAAGGTTCATAATATTAAAATCCAGTAGCTTTTAATGTTAAACCCATACGCTCATCTAAATCAAACATCAAATTCATATTTTGAATTGCCTGCCCGCTGGCCCCTTTAATAAGGTTGTCAATCACACTGGTGACCAACAATTTTCCGGAATGATATTCCAAACTCAGAAAGCACTTGTTGGTATTAATCACTTCTTTTAGGCTAATGGGTTGCTTAGATACCCAAGTAAAAGGATGCTCCCGATAATAGTTTTCATATAGCTCATAAAATTCCTGTAAAGTTCCCTCCACGTCTAAATAA
>JAJCYK010000203.1 GCA_029262935.1 Cytophagales bacterium
TTTATGGGGTTTGTTCAGGCTGCTTTTATGGCTTGATAACTTACTGTCAATAAGGTAATGGCCAGAGCTCCGATTACTGCGACACCAAAGACCCACCAGCTCATATCCATGCGGTATTGAAACTTTTGCAGCCACTGAAGCATGAAATGATAGGAGAAAGGGATGGCAATCAGGCAAGATATACCAACCAACAAAATAAAATCTACGGACAACATTTGCCATAGGTTATACACAGAAGCTCCTAATACTTTGCGAATGCCAATTTCTTTAGTGCGCTTTTCTGCCACAAAGGAAGCCAAACCAAATAGACCTAAGAAGCTTATAAAAATGGCCAAAATGGTAAAGACTCCCGCAAGGTTTCCTATACGCTCCTCTGAATCAAATTTATTGCCATATTCTTGATCAACAAATTTGTAATCAAAACTTGCCGTAGGTATAACTTGGGCAAATACTTGTTCAATTTTAGACAACGCTTCACTGGTACTAACATCTTTGCGGATTTTAATACTTACAAAGTTCAGTTGTCTATAATTCATAAAAAAAATCGTCTGTTTTACCGGTTGATAAGGTGACTGCATTACCATGTCTTTGACCACCCCAATGATTTTTAGGGGAGGGTCACCTTCTTCTTTTAAATAGGTGCCTACGGGGTTCAATAGCCCCATGTATTTTACAGCAGTTTCATTAATAACAATGGCTAATGAGTCGGAAGCCAAATCTCTTGAAAAATCTCTGCCATCCACGAACTGCCATCCAATGGCGTTTCCGTAATCATGTGTTACCCGTATGATTCCAAAACTAGTATCTCTGTCTGGATCTTTACCAGGCCAATTGAACCCTCCCCCATTGGAGAATACGCCCGTCAACGGCGAAGAGGACTGCGCCATTTCTTCCACGAACCCGGTATTCTTTAATTCATTGCGCAGCAAATTGTATTTTCCATAATAGTCAGGATTCCCCATACCTACCATTAGGAGATTATTGCTGTCATATCCAAGTGGCCGATTCTTGGTGTATTGAATCTGGTTAAAAACTACTAAGGTCCCAATGGTAAGTATTATGGAAACTACAAACTGAAATACTACCAAAACCTTTCTGGGCACGGTACCAGATGGTCCTACCTTAAATGTCCCTTTAAGTACTTTGATCGGACTAAACGATGAAAGATATAAGGCCGGATAGCTTCCTGCTAATATACCGGCAACTACAGCAATGAGCAATATCGCCATCCAGAACAGGAGGTTTCCTTGGGGAATTACCATGTTCTTATCTGCTAGATCATTAAACCAGGGTAAAAAGATAAGGACCAGCAACAAAGCAAACAAAAGTGCCGAGACCGAGACCAACATAGATTCACTTAGAAACTGTTGTACCAACTGGTTTCTTCTAGAGCCAATGGCTTTCCTTATGCCTACTTCTCTGGCCCTTTTTTCAGATCGGGCGGTATTTAGATTCATAAAATTAATGCAGGCCAACAGTAAAACGAATATACCAATGCCTATGAACAGCCATACGAACGTAATGCGACCCCTAGAGGGGATGCCCTGATCAAAATCTGCATAGAGATGCCATTTCTCCATAGCGTACATAAATAATTGAGGCTTAAATTCTTGTACTAGATCACGAAAATCATCTGGAGCATAGTCTACAAAAAATTGATTCAAAGCTTCGTCTGTACTAAGAAAATCTGATTCTGATTTTAGTTCCACATACAAGTTGTAAGAGTAATCATCCCAAATGTCCGGGTTAATAAATTCATTGTTCGTCTCGTAAAGGTCCCAGTTCGCAAAGAATTTCACGTTTTCAAAACGAGTATTTTTGGGTAAATCTTGGTAAACCCCTCGTACTACTGCTTCCCACTGGTTATCTATTCTTATGGTTTTCCCTATAGGGTTTTCGGTTCCAAAAATGGCTGTTGCCGTGGATCGGGATAAGACTACATCATTAGGTTCGTTTAAGCTATTTTTATCCCCGAGAATCATATCCAAGGAAAACATCTCTAGTGCCCCACTTTCTATAAATTCTCCAGTACGGGTATAAATATCACTCTCGATCTGTAGCGTGTAGTCCTGTATCCAGTTAGCTCTTAGAATATGCTTGAAATGATCGGCATAATGCTCTTTTAGCACAGTTCCCGTGATGTACATCATGGCTGGTCCAGCTTCCATATCACCATTGTCCGAGTTTATTGACCGGCCATAGATTTGAGCAATTCGACTGTAGTTCTTGTGGTACTTGTCAAAAGTGAATTCGTCAATCACCCAAAGTCCAATTAAAATGACCACAGCTATTCCCAGTGCCAAACCACCGATGTTAATTGCAGAGTAACCCTTATTTTTGATAAGGTTTCTCCAGGCGATCACGATATAATTTCTGAACATGGGCTCATAGGATTTTAGGTTCACTTTTCTTTTGCCAATTGCATGCCAATTCCTAATTCCCTTATTCTTATGTAATCTAGCTCTGGTAATGCACGCTGGCGTACGACTTTGTTCGTGGGCGCACATTGCGTACATTGAATTTATTGTGCCTTAATTCTGCAAAAGTGTAAACGTCAAAAAATGAAAAGAGTAAAATTCGCGTGGTTAGTTCTTACTGTCCTGACGTCGTCAGTAGGTTGTCAAAATAGTAGTTCAATACCCAGCCCAGCATTACAATCAATTAATCTACTCAG
>JAJCYK010000204.1 GCA_029262935.1 Cytophagales bacterium
AATGCACGGTTTGGTTTTAATTGATAAGAAGCATCAGGTACTTAGGCCTGCGATTATATGGTGTGATAGCCGGGCAGTGGAAATTGGCCAGCAAGCGCTCGAGGAAATTGGTTCTGAAAAATGCTTAGAGCACCTATTGAATAGTCCAGGGAATTTTACTGCAAGCAAACTAAAATGGGTCAAGGAAAACGAACCCGAAATCTTTGATAGGATTTTTAAAGTGCTGCTACCGGGGGATTATATAGCCATGAAATTAACTGGTGTGGTCAACACTACTGTCTCAGGCCTATCGGAAGGGATGTTTTGGGACTTTAAGCATCATCGCGTAGCAGACTTTATTTTAGAATACTATGGCTTGGACCCTCAAACTATACCTGAAATTGTTCCTACTTTTGGAAATCAAGGGGAGCTCAACAAGGAATCAGCGCACCTTTTAGGATTAATCCCTGGTACTCCTGTGGGATACCGTGCAGGTGATCAACCTAACAATGCTATGGCCTTAAACGTTATGAACCCCGGAGAAGTAGCTGCAACTGGCGGGACTTCTGGAGTAGTTTATGGGGTGGTAGAACGGGCTGTTTACGATCCTGAAATGAGAGTAAATGGATTTGCTCATGTTAATCACACTCCAGAAAACCCTTCTATTGGTATACTCTTATGTATCAACGGAGCTGGTATACAATACAGTTATCTAAAACATTTATTAAGTAGCAAAGACACGAGTTATGAGGATATTGAACGCATGGCTGCTACCGTACCGGCAAATTCGGACGGGTTAAGGATCATACCTTTCGGAAATGGTGCAGAACGGGTATTGGGCAATAAGAATATGGGGTCACACATCATAAACCTACAACTCAACAGACATCAAAAAGAGCACTTTTTTAGAGCCGCCTTAGAAGGAATCGCCTATAGTTTTGTATATGGCATAGAAGTACTGCAGGAGATGGGGTTGTCCGTAAATGTTATGAAAGTGGGAAATGACAATCTTTTTCAATCACACGTGTTTTCAAATACCGTAGCTTCTCTATTGAATAGTGAAATACAAGTTATGGAAACCACTGGGGCTGTGGGTGCGGCTAAGGCCGCGGGTATCGCAGCGGGTGTCTACAGGTCAATCGACGACGCGTTAGGCGATAATGAGGTACTGGAGGTTCATACCGCCACTGCCGAAAACAGTAGTTATAAAGAGGGGTATCAAATTTGGAAATCGGACCTCAATAATATTTTGAAACAATAGATAAAAATAAAGCTAAACGATATAACATGAGTAATTCTTTAGGCACCCAAAACAAACTAAACTTAACCCTGGGCGATCGCACCTATTTTGAAGGTATTGGACCCATAGCATTTGAGGGAAGGGAATCAGATAACCCTTTTGCCTTTAAATACTATGATGAGAATAAGGTGGTTGGAGGTACGTCCATGCGAGACCACTTACGTTTTGCCACGGCCTATTGGCATACATTCTGTGGAAACGGCATGGATCCGTTTGGAGCACCAACTAAAGAGTTCCCCTGGCTTAGTGCTAATGATCCCATCCAGCAAGCTAAGGATAAGATGGATGCGGCCTTTGAGTTTATCACAAAGATTGGCATGCCGTTTTACTGCTTTCATGATTTTGATTTAATCCAGGAGGGTGCTACGCTTACTGAATCGGCTCAACGTTTGGAAGTAATCTCTGACTACGCTTTACAAAAACAACGAGATTCCGGAGTAAAGTTGCTTTGGGGAACCGCGAATTTGTTTTCAAACCCGAGGTATATGAATGGGGGTGCCACCAACCCAGATTTTGAAGTAGTCGCTTATGCAGGAGCCCAGGTAAAACATGCTTTAGACATTACCATGAAATTAGGTGGAGAAAATTATGTTTTCTGGGGTGGACGAGAAGGATATATGTCCCTGTTGAATACAGATATGAAACGAGAACTTGACCACATGGCCCGGTTTCTACATATGGCCAAAGATTATGCTCGGGGCCAAGGTTTTCAAGGTACTTTTTTGATTGAGCCAAAACCCATGGAGCCCACGAAACACCAATACGACTTTGATGCGGCCACGGTAATTGGCTTTTTAAGAGAATATGATTTGATGGAAGACTTCAAGCTTAATCTGGAGGTAAATCACGCAACCTTGGCTCAGCATTCGTTCCAACACGAATTAGAGGTAGCTGTAGGAGCTAATATGTTGGGTAGTTTGGATGCCAATCGTGGTGACTACCAAAACGGCTGGGATACTGATCAGTTTCCAGTAAACGTATACGAATTAGTGGAGTCTATGATAGTAATACTTGAGGGAGGTGGTATTCAAGGTGGAGGGGTGAACTTTGACGCTAAAACTCGAAGAAACAGTACGGATTTAGCTGATATCTTTCATGCGCACATTGGAGGTATGGATGCCTTTGCCCGAGGCTTACTTGTAGCTCACAACCTACTTGAAAACAGCAACTACCGGCAGTTACGCAAAGACCGGTATAATAGTTTTGATTCCGTAAAAGGTCAGGAATTCGAAAACGGTTCTTTGGATCTGCAAGCTTTACATGCCCTGGCGGCTTCCAATGGGGAACCACAGCAGCGCAGTGGACAGCAAGAACTATTTGAAAATATTATTAACCAGTATTTATAGTTGAGGGACTACACGATGCCTCCCACAGATCCACCATCAAGTTTGATGGTCGCACCGTTGGTGGCAAGGGCCAATGGGCTGGTCAAATAGACAATGGTTTTGGAAATCTCCTCGACGGAAGCAAATCGTGCCAACATGGAGGCGGGCCGTTCTGATTTGAAAAAATCGGCAATTACTTGCTGGTCAGACTTGTGTTGTTGCTGAGCTTGCTCTGCGATAAACCGTTTCGCACCTTCCGTAAAGGTGCTGCCTGGTAGTACAGCATTGACGGTAACTTCTGTACTTTTGGTAGTCTGAGCTAAGCCTCTGGAGATTGCTAATAATGCGGCTTTGGTAGCGCTATATGCAATTAAATCGGCTGGAACTAGTTGGGCGCATTCGCTGGAAACGAATACAATCCTACCCCAGTTATTAAGAATCATCTGAGGTAAGAAATGCCGAGACAGCCGAACACCACTCATGACGTTGACCTGAAACATATGTTCCCAGTCTATATCTGTCGTATTATCAAAAGATTTTGATTGAAATACCCCAATATTATTCACCAAGATGTCTATGGGCTGCATGGTCTCAATCAAGGAGTTAATACTAGCAGCGTTTTCGAAGTTTACAAGTTTGCCCTCCACGATGGCTTGGGGTTGGAAGGCCTTTAAAGCTGCGATTGCCTCGTCTAACTTGGCCTGTGATCTGCCACAAATAGTAACCTGAACCCCCTCTTCTAGTAATTCTTTAGCTACAGCAAAGCCAATACCCGAGGTAGATCCTGTAACTAACGCTGTTTTACCTGCTAGTCTCAAATCCATCTCAAGCGATTCCGTAGGTACTGAAAGTCCACCATATTACCAATACGATCAAAATAAGGCCCGCGGTTAAATAAACTTCCCGTCGACGTACTTCAAAAAAGTTACCCGATACTTTGCCAAAGGTAACACCTTGTAATTTTTCCAACGCTGGTTTTGGTGACAACAGACTAAAAAGCCACATAATAACAGCAGAGAAAATAAATAGATACAGCGCAAAATGCAGAAAATTTACGCCTACAAAAGCATCAATTATTGGGTAATCACCTAAGATGATATTGCCCTCTTTATATGTAAACTCCAATATCAAGCGCAGGGCGCCGATAATAAATCCACACCACAAACTTACTACAGCCCCGGTTGCATTGATGCGATGAATGAATAAACCCAGTAAGAATGCTGCGGCAATTGGGGGTGAGATGTAGGCTTGCACGCTTTGCATATATTGAATAATGCCTCCCGATTCCGTTAATACCCGCATTAAGGGAATGTAGGATAACGAAATTAATACCAATATAACGGTAGCAATTTGCCCCACCCAAACCAGCTCCCGTTCTTTGGCATGAGGTTTAAATTTTTTATAAAAGTCAATAGTAAAAAGGGTCGAACAGGAGTTAAACGCAGAAGAAAGCGAACTCATCAATGCCGCCAGTAAACCCGCTAAAACCAGTCCTCTAACTCCTGATGGAAGCAGCTCCGAAATTAAAATAGGCAAAGCTTTGTCCGGGTTCTGCAAGTCCAATGATAGCAAACCACTTCCCGCTAAACCGAATGCCAGAATACCTGGAATTACGAAAATGAAAAGGGGTAGTTGTTTTAGGTAACCGGCAAACAGCGACCCCGCTCTAGCGTTGGATACGTCCTTGGCCGATAAAACTCTTTGTACAATGAATTGGTCCGTACACCAGTACCAAATACCTAAAATCGGCGCCCCGAATAACATTCCGGTCCAAGGATAAGAAGAATCATCAGATGGCCTCCATAGGTCAAAGAAGTTTGCCGCTTGCCCTCCGGTATTGGCGGCAGTTTCTGTGACTGCCAGCCGCATTCCTTCCCAACCACCTATGGCATGAAATCCATAAAATGTTACTAAAATCATACCCCCTAATAAGATGAAAAGCTGTACCATATCCGTATATAGTACTGCTTTAAAGCCCCCAAAAACCGTATAAACCCCAGTGGTTAATACCACTACTA